>NZ_DAIOIA010000075.1:0-15302 GCF_036744435.1 Propioniciclava sp.
ACGCCGACCGGACGCAGCGGCACCTGGTCGGGCTCGACGCCGCTGATCTTCTCCAGGGCGCGCATGGCGTCGGTCATCAGGTCGGCGTAGGGCAGTTCGAGCTCCTTGCACGCCGAGGTCACGAGTTCGGCCAGCTCGGAGTCCACCAGCGTGAAGAACACCGCGGTCGGCGTACGCTTGCGCGCCCGGATGGCGTCCAGCGCCTTCATCAGCGCGGCGGTCGTGTTGACGCGGCGGTGGCGGACCAGCCGGAACTCCAGCGTGGGGAACTGCGCGACGGCCGCGCGGGCGACACGGGCCCCCGACTCACCGGTCGAATCGGCGAGCAGGTGGATCTCCAGGGTGGTGTCCGGTAGGGAGGTGACGGCGTCGGTCACGGGTTCACTGGTGCCTTGCCACGCTCGCGCAACGCCTGAATGAACCCGGCGTCTACGCCCGCGCCCCCGCCGGAGGCGTCCCCGTCGTGCTCCTCGGTCCCGTCGGGGCGGTTGTCCCAGCGGGTCGGATCCAGGACGCGGTCGCGATCGATGAGCTGCTCGCGCCGCAACTGCGGCCCCTGCAGGGCGGCGCGCGGCACGGACGGCGAGGGGGTGGCGACCGGCGACGCCTGCTGGTCGCCGGACGGGCCGGAGGCGTCCAGGAAGACTCCGGTCGCGGGTCGGGAATCGGCGGCGGGGGTGCCGCGACTCGGCAGGTCAGCGACCGCGGTTGCGGGGGCATCTACCCTCTCGGCCTTGCGCGGCGTACCGCGGCCCCGGCGTAGGCGGATCAGGACACCGGCGCCCGCGATCAGGAGGACCACCACGACCACGAGCCAGATCGTCGGATCGCTCACCTTGGGCCTCCATCTTTGGGGTCGACGCGGCCATTCTAGAGGAGGGCACCCGCACAGGCGCCGCCGCACCACCCGCACAGCCCGGCCCCTCCCGGACGGCGCGGAAGGCCGCTGCCCCGCACCCCCACCCCTGCCCCGCGGGCACTCGGGCCCGACGACGGGGCAACCGACGCCTGCGGTTGCACGCGACGCGCATCCGCGCGCCCGCGAAGGCCCGGCCGCCGAACGAGACGTTCCTCCTTGTCACCGACGGGATCGGAAGCGCAGCAGCCCTCAACCACAGACGCGCTGAGACACGTCCGTCTCGACAGGTAAGAAGGCGGGCCTGAATGGTCAGACCAAACGCCTACAACGTGTAGTATTTCGCTCCAGAAACGCTGACATGCCACACAGGTCGGTGTCCTGGACAAGCGCGTCCCGACCACTTTCTCCTGCAGGCGTCAGCGCGCCCTCATTCCTTCGTGACTAGGAGAACCATGACGGTCGAAGCCCCCTCGAGGGACGCAGTCAACAGCCAGGATCCGTGGGAGGGTTTCACGCCCGGCCCGTGGCGCAGCACCATCGACGTGCGCGAGTTCATCCTCGCCAACTTCACCCCCTACACCGGCGACGCCACCTTCCTGAGCGGCCCGACCGCCAAGACGCTGAACGTGTGGGAGACCCTGCAGCGTGACTACCTCTCGGTCGAGCGCGCCAAGCGCGTCTACGACGTCGAGACGCACATCCCCGGCGACGTGGACGCGTTCCCCGCCGGCTACATCTGCGAAGACGACAACGTCATCGTCGGCCTGCAGACCGACACCCCGCTCAAGCGTCCGATGATGCCGGCCGGCGGCTGGCGCATGGTCGAGACCGCCATCAAGGAGGCTGGCCTCGAACCCGACGCGGAGATCAAGGAGATCTTCACCAAATACCGCAAGACGCACAACGAGGCCGTCTTCGACATCTACACCCCGCGCATCCGCGCCGCCCGCAGCAGCCACCTGGTCACCGGCCTGCCGGACGCCTACGGCCGCGGCCGCATCATCGGCGACTACCGCCGCGTCGCCCTGTACGGCGTGGACGCCCTCATCGCCGCGAAGGAAGCCGACAAGGACTCGGTGGCCGATCAGCCGTTCAGCGAGAACTGGGCGCGCTACCGCGAGGAGCACTCCGAGCAGATCAAGGCGCTGAAGAAGCTGAAGAACCTGGGCACCAGCTACGGCCTGGATCTCTCCCGCCCCGCGGCGACCTTCCACGAGGCCGTCCAGTGGACCTACCTGGCCTACCTGGCCAGCGTGAAGAGCCAGGACGGCGCCGCGATGAGCATCGGCCGCCTGTCGGGCTTCTTCGACGTGTACGCCGAGCGCGATCTGGCCACGGGCCTCATCACCGAGTCGGACGCCCAGGAGATCATCGACGCGCTGGTCACCAAGCTGCGCATCGTCCGGTTCCTGCGGACCATCGACTACGACCAGATCTTCTCCGGCGACCCCTACTGGGCGACCTGGTCGGATGCGGGCTTCGCCAACGACGGCCGCACCCTGGTCACCAAGACCTCCTTCCGGCTGCTGCAGACGCTGCGCAACCTCGGCCCGGCGCCCGAGCCGAACATCACCATCTACTGGGATCCGAAGCTGCCCGCGGGCTACAAGGACTTCTGCGCGCAGATCTCGATCGAGACCTCGGCGATCCAGTACGAGTCCGACGCCGACATCCGCGCCCACTGGGGCGACGACACGGCGATCGCGTGCTGCGTCTCCCCGATGGCCATCGGCAAGCAGATGCAGTTCTTCGGCGCCCGGCTGAACTCGGCCAAGGCGCTGCTGTACGCCATCAACGGCGGCCGCGACGAGATGTCCGGCAAGCTGATCGTCCCCGGCTACGAGGCGCTGACCGGCGACGGCCCGCTGACCTTCGACGAGGTGTGGGCCAAGTACGACCAGATGCTCACCTGGGCGGTCGAGACCTACGTCGAGGCGCTAAACATCATCCACTACAGCCACGACAAGTACGCCTACGAGGCGATGGAGATGGCGCTGCACGACGACGAGATCGTCCGCACGATGGGCTGTGGTATCGCGGGCCTGTCGATCGTGGCCGACTCGCTGTCCGCCATCAAGTACGCCACCGTGACGCCGGTGCGCGACGAGTCGGGCCTCGTGGTCGACTACGTCACCGAGGGCGAGTTCCCGCTGTACGGCAACGACGACGACCGGGCCGACGAGATCGCCGCCCTGGTGGTCAAGACGGTCATGGACAAGATCCGTTCCATCAAGCTGTACCGCGACGCCGTCCCGACCCAGTCGGTGCTGACGATCACCTCGAACGTGGTCTACGGCAAGGCGACCGGCTCGTTCCCCTCGGGGCACAAGAAGGGCACCCCGTTCGCGCCGGGCGCGAACCCGGAGAACGGCGCCGACACGCACGGCATGGTCGCGTCCATGATGAGCGTCGGCAAGCTCGACTACGACGACGCGCTGGACGGCATTTCGCTGACCAACACCATCACCCCGCCGGCCCTGGGCCGCACCGAGGAGGAGCGCGTCACGAACCTGGTCGGCATCCTGGACGCCGGCTTCGGTGAGGGGCTCTACCACGCCAACATCAACGTCCTCAATCGGGAGACGCTGCTGGACGCGATGGAGAACCCGGAGAACTACCCGCAGCTCACGATCCGCGTCTCCGGTTACGCGGTGAACTTCGTGAAGCTGACCCGTGAGCAGCAGCTCGACGTGCTGTCGCGGACGTTCCACGAGGCTCTGTGAGCATGAGCCACCTCAGCGCGGCGGTTCCCGGGGGCGACCCCGGGGCCGCCGTGCCACCCCCTCCGCCGGTCCGGGCCTCCATGCTCGGCGGCATTCCCGTAGCCGATCACCTGAGCCGTTCTGAACTGCTGGCCGCCCAGCGTTCCGGTGAGGTCGGATCGGTGCATTCCTGGGAGCTGGTGACGGCCGTCGATGGCCCCGGCACCCGCATGACGACCTTCGTGGCGGGCTGCCCGCTGCGCTGCCTGTACTGCCACAACCCCGACACCATGACCGCCAAGCGCGGCGTCCCGGTGCTCGCCGACGACCTGCTGGCCCGGATCAAGCGTTACCGCGGCGTCTTCAAGGCGACCGGCGGGGGCATCACGCTGTCCGGCGGGGAGATCCTGCAGCAGCCCGCGTTCGCGGCCCGCATCCTGCGCGGCGCCAAGGCGATGGATCTGCACACCGCGATCGACACCTCTGGTTTCCTGGGGGCGCACGCGTCCGATGAGATGCTCGCCGACGTCGACCTGGTGCTGCTCGACGTGAAGGCGGGCGACGAGGCCACCTATCACCGGGTGACCGGACGCCGCCTGCAGCCGACCCTCGACTTCGGCCGTCGCCTCGCAGCACTCGGCATCGAGACGTGGATCCGGTTCGTGCTCGTCCCGGGGCTGACCGACAACCCCGCCACCATCGAACCCATCGCCGACTACGCCGCCTCGCTGTCGAGCGTGACCCGCGTCGAGGTGCTGCCCTTCCATCAGATGGGCCGCGACAAGTGGGCCGATCTCGGCATGGCCTATGAACTCAGCGACGCGCGTCCGCCCGAGAACTCCGAGGTGGAGGCGGTGCGAGCGATCTTCCGCTCCCGCGGCCTCACCGTTCACTGATCCCGCACCCCACCCCCACCCGCACGCACCCCGCTCGCCCGCCCACACCGCACGCAAAGGACTCCCGTGAGCGCTCCGACCCAGACCAGCACCCCGGCGACGGGATTCACCGCGAACGTGTCGCGCGTCCTGGACGCGAAGATGCGGGTGCTGGACGGCGACCTGCCCCGCTACCTGCTCAAGGCCGGGCTCGCGGGCGTCCTGATCACCGTGATGCTGCTAGCGAACTACCTGGTCGTGGGGCTGTTCGCGGCGTCCGGGATGCCGGGCGGCGCCGTCGTGGGCAAGGTGCTGGGTGCGGGGGTGTTCGGGTTCGCACTGGTGTTCATCTACTTCCTGGGTGCCGAACTGGCGACCTCGACGATGATGGTCGCGGGCGTCGGTGCCGCCACCCGTCGGCTGAGTCCGCTGCGGTTCTGGAAGCTGCTGGGGGCCTGCATGCTGGGCAACGTGCTGGGCGGGCTCGTGATCGCCGTGCTGATCCGGTTCTCCAGCGTCCTGTCTGGCTCCACGTTGGAGTATGTCGGTCACGTCGTGGAGACCAAGCTCGCCTACCTCGACGGTGGCTGGGCCGGGTACGCGGACCTGTTCGTCCGGGCCATCTTCTGCAACCTGCTCATCAACCTCGCCATGGCGGCCGTCTACAACGGTCAGGTCCACTCCGGCCTCGGCAAAGCGCTGGCCATGTGGGCCTCGGTGCTGGTGTTCATCGTGATGGGCTTCGAGCACTCGGTCGCCAACGCGGGGCTGTTCCTGTCTTATGGCCTCGTCGCCCCGATCGACTGGGCGGCCGTCGTCGTCGCGATCATCGTCGCCTTCCTCGGCAACACCGTCGGCGGGGCCCTGTTCATCGGCGTCCCCTTCACCCACCTGGACGCCGCCCACTCCTGACGCCTCGACCGGCCACGAGTCAGGAGACGGTGTAGGCCGGAACGGCCTCCTTGCCGGGCTCGGACAGACCCCACACCGGATACATCACGGCGAACCCGGCGAACAGGCCCCCGTAGAAACCCGGGCCCGTGTGCCCGCCCTTGGGCAGTTCCCGCAGGTAGCTGGCCATCCCCGCCTTCTCGGCGGCGGCGGCGAGCTTGCGGGCGACCGCCAGGAAGACCGGATCGTCCTTCGCGGCGGTGAACACGGCCGTGCTGTCGGGCAGGTGGGTGTGCGCGAGGATGGTGAGCGGCTTGGCCTGCTCGAACAGGGCGGCGTCGCCCCCGAAGAGCTGCTTCAACGTGGCGTCGGGGTTCGTGGAGCCGGGGAACTCCTCCCCCGAAACGCTGACCACCCCCCGGAACACCTCCGGATGCTCGGCGCCCAGCGAGATCGCGCACTGCCCTCCGCTCGAATAGCCCGCGATCGTCCAGAACCGCGGATCGGACAGCACATTCAGGTTGGACCGCATCCACGGCACCACGTCGTCGAGCAGGTAGGTGCGCACCTTCCCCAGCGGGGAATCGACGCAGCCGGTGTCCTGCACGTCGACCCCCACCTGGTCGACGACGACGACGATCGGCGCGAGCCCGTTGTGGTTCGCGGCGTAGGCGTCCATCACCTGCCCGATCGGGCCGGGATCGGGATTGCCGGGATGCCCCATCATCATGAGCACCACCGGAAGCTTCGGCGGGGACGCCGTCAGGGCGGCGGGCGGCAGGTACACCCCGGCGTTGCGCGCGTTGAATCCGCTGGCGGTGTTGGGGATGGCGACCGTCCCCGTGGTCCCCTTGGTCGGCATGTCCGCCGGCGCCGTCCAGGTGCTCCACAGCCGTTGCGCGGCGGCGTCCTCCGCGGAGGTGTCCGAGGCGGACGCTTCCGGCAGGGCGAGGGGATCCTCCACCACGATGTTCAGCAGGTTGCCCAGCGTCCGGTTGAGGCCGAACACCGCGTTGATGGCGAGCGTCCCGGCAGCCATCACCGCGACGACGGTGACCGCGGCCACCACGCGCCGCGTCAGGTCCCCGCCCCGGGCAGCCCGGCCCGGCCGCGCGTCGGCCTCCGGGGAGGCGTCCGGATAGGAGCGCCGCGCCTGGACGCCGCGCGGCTTGCCCCTGCGGAACAGGGCGGCCACCGCCACCCCGGCGCCGGCCAGGGTCGCCGCCAGCAGCGCGTAGATCGCAAGCCCGAGGCCCACCCCGAACAGGTTCAGCCAGCGGATGCAGACGGCCCACAGTCCCACCGCGACGAGGACCCCAGCCACCGCCCCCAGGAGGGCGCCCAGCAAGGAGCGACGCGTCGGACGCCACAGCAGCGTCACGGCCAGCCCCACCGCCGCGAGCGCGTACGCCACGACGGGGACCGGCCCGTCGATGATCTGGACGCGCAGCAGCGCCGACCACAGGCCAGCGAAGAAGTCGCTCATCCTCCCAACCTTCCTGGACCACCCTGTGATCCGAAACCGGACACCATCCACATTTCCTCCCCCGACTGGGGGCACCGACACCCCTGATCGGGGGAGGGAACCCCCGCGATGGTCACTCGGGGGCCCTGGGCAGCCGCAGCCGGACGCGGAACCCGCCGTCGGCCGACCCGTAGCTCAGGGATCCTCCCAGCAGTTCGGCACGCTCCCGCAGGCCGAGCAGCCCGAGCTGGGCGCTCGGCAGCCCCAGCGGAGGTTCCGTCGGACGCCCGTTGACGATCGTCACGCCGACGGCCCGCTCGTCCGACCACAGCCACACCGCGACCGTCGAACCGGGAGCATGCTTGCGCACGTTGGTGAGTGCCTCCTGCACCGTCCGATAGACGGCCCGCTGCGCCGTCAGCCCGAGATCCGCGGGCAGCTCGCCGCCGACCTCCACGGGCATGCCGCTCGCGGCGATCAGGTCGTCCAGGTCGGAGGCGGTCGGCTGCGGCGCCAGCCCGGGGCTCTGCGTCCCCGCCGCCCGCAGCAGCAACACCATGGACCGCAGTTCCTCCAGCGTCGTCGAGGCGAGCGTCCTGATGGCGGCGGACGCCTCCCGCGCCGCAGGGTCGGTCGCGGTGACCTGCAGTGCCGCCGCCTGCACGGCGATGAGGCTGACCTGGTGGGACACGACATCGTGCATCTCCCGGGCGAGCTGGTTCCGCTCCCGCGCCAGCACGGTCTGCGCGTACAGCTCACGTTCGTGTTGGCGTCCGGCCTCGATCTCGGTGATCCGGGCGCGAAGGTCGGCGGTGGCCTGCATCAGCTGCCCGAGCAGGATCGGCGCGGCGGCGGTCGCGAACTGATACACGAACGACACCGCGGTGCGGTCCTGCTCGCTGGTGAACTGACTGGTCAGCGGCCACCCGATCGCCTCGGCGGCAGCGAACAGCGCCCCGCACACGACGAGCAGCCCGTAGCGCCGCGACCGCGCCGACAGCGAGAACAGCGCGATGATCGGTGCCGCGATGATGTTGGCGACCAACGCCGCCGGGAGGGTCAACGCGAAGGCCGTCAGCGGGAACCGGCGGCGGATCAGCAGCACGGCGCACGCCAGCACGCACGTGCCGTAGGTCAGGGCGTCATCGCCCGACCGGTGCAGGGCCGTGTCGGCCACGGCGACCGCCACCGCGAGGAGGTCCCCGACCCAGGCGGGGACGCGTCGCCACACCGCGAGGACGCGATTCACGAGGAGGCCGACCCCAGTTCCAGCAGGCCCGCCCGCTGGGCCGCGAGCGCGGCCTGGACGCGGCTGGTGACGCTCAGCTTCGCCAAGATGGCACTGACACGGTCCTTGACGGTCCCAGCACCCAGGTAGAGGCGAGCGCCGATCTCCGCGTTCGACAGTCCCTCGGCGACGAGCACCAGCACCTGGCGCTCCCGATCGGTGAGGGTGGCGACCCGGGCGGCCTCCTCCTCCAGGGCGGCGCCCTGTCCCGGATGGGCCTCCAGCAGGGTGCGGGACGCCCGGGGCGACAAGACGACCCCGCCTGCCGCCAGCGCGCGCACGTACTGGGCGAGCTGTTCTGGTTCGGTGTCCTTCAGCAGAAACCCCGACGCCCCCGCCCGCAGCGCCGCCATGACGTACTCGTCGGCGTCGAAGGTCGTCAGCATCGCGACGGCGGGGGGCGCGTCCATCGTCTCGAGGAGCCCCAGCAGAGTGATCCCGTCGACCTGGGGCATACGAATGTCGAGGAGCAGTACGTCGGGCTTCTCGGCCTTGATGACGTCCAGCGCCTCGACGCCCGACGCGGTGCCCACCACGCGGATGTCGTCGGCGGTGTTCAGGATCATCGTGAACCCCGTCCGGACGAGCGCTTCGTCATCCACAATCACCACACGGATCATGTTTGTCTCCTGTTCTGCCGCACCATGAACGCTAGATCACTCCGTCTTTCGACGGGGCCGACCCCGCCACGTGGCGGGGTGAATACCCTCCGATGGAGGTAGACGGTTACACCGGTCGGTTGACGCGGTGGCGGCGCCGGCGCGGTGAAGTAGTGTCATGCGTTTCCTGTCTTCCCGACTGAGCCGGATCCTGCTCCGGTTCCCCCTCTCCCTCACCCTCGGGATGGCGGCCCTCGGCGCCGCCATCGCGCGGTTGGCGTGGGCAGGCGAAGTCGAGTTCACGGGGCCTGGGTTCAGCGTGCTCTCGTGGCTGCTGCTCATCGGGTCGGTCGTGGCCGCCGAGCGTCTGGTCGGGACTCGCTGGGCGCTCAGCACCGCCGCCGCTGCGACGGCGGGCGGTGTCGTGCTGGCCTGGGTGCTGCTGTCGGCGGGCGCGGCGCTCGGCGAGCCGATGTCGGAGGAAGCCCTCACCTACCAGCCGTGGACGCCGTCGGTCACCAGTGCCGCGCTGCTGATGGCGGTGTCGGGGCATCTGCGTCCCGCCAGCCGCCGGACGCTGCGCTGGATCGTCGTGACGGCGGTCGCCGCCTTGCTGCTCACCACCGGGCACGCCTCGGACGTCTCCCGTGCGATCGCCGCCGGCCTGGGTTTCCTGGCCGGGACCGTCGGCCATGGGACGGTGCCCGTCGCGGGCTGGCGTCCGAGCGCGCAGGCCCGCTGGCGCAGCACCCTCTCCTCAGTGCTGCTCGTGGTGGCCAGCGCGCTGGCGCTCGTGGCGGTGGCGCCGAACGCGACGGGTCCGCTGGTGTGGCCGTGCATCGCTGTCGACCCGGTGGTCGCCCCCGTGGCCGCCGTGCTGCTGCTGGTCAGCGCCGTGCTGGTGTGGCGAGGGCGCGCCCTGGGCGTCATCTTGGGGGCGTCGGTCCTGGCCGCGGTCGCGGTGGTGGCGCTGACCGAGCTCGTGGTCCTGCCTGCGCTGGACGGCACCCTGGGCTGGTCGGATCTGAGCACCGAAGAGGCGGACTGGCAGTTCATCATCCTGCTGTCGGCGGCCGTGCCGGCCGTCGCGACGCTCGTGTTCGCCCTGGGCGCCCAGGCCGTGCTGCGGCGACGAGCCCCGCTCCCGACCGAGGCCGACCGGGAGCGGCTCCGGTCGGTGCTCCGGTCGGCGGGGGACGGCACCTTCGCGCACATGGCGACGTGGCGCGGCAACTCTTACTGGTTCGGCGAGGATGGATCGGCGGTCGCCTACCGGGTGCGTGACGGGGTGGCGTTCACGGTGGGGGATCCGATCACGAAGAACCCGGCAGCGGCGGTGCGCGCCTTCGCGGCGTTCTGCAACTCAGGAGGGTGGACGCCCGCGTTCTACAGCGTGCACGACGACGCCGCCGCAGCTCTGCAGACGGCTGGCTGGGCGCGGATGCCGGTGGGCACCGATTCCGTCATCGACGTCCCCGACTTCACCCTCAGCGGACGGTCGCGGCAGGACCTGCGCACGGCGGTCAACCGGGCCGGCCGCGAGGGCCTGTCCGCGTCCTGGACGTCGTACGCGGACGTGGCGCCACACCTGCGCGCCCAGATCGAGACGCTGTGCGCCGGCTGGGTCGACGGGCGGCAACTCCCCGAGATGGGCTTCACCCTGGGCGGCCTGAACGAACTCATCGATCCGGAGGTGCGCCTGATGGTGGCGGTCGACGCCGAGGATCGCGTCCACGTGGTGACGAGCTGGCTGCCCCGTTACCGCGACGGCGTCCTGGTGGGCTGGACGCTCGACGTGATGCGGCGGGACCCCAAGGCCATGCCGGGCGCGATGGAGTTCACCATCGTCTCCACCATCCAGCATGCGGCTGCGGACGGGCTGCCGATCGTGAGTCTGTCCGGGACGCCGCTGGCGGCCCACGACGGCGACACGTGCGGCGCCTTCACCCTGCGGATGAAGAAGGTGTTCGAGCCCGCCTACGGGTTCGCGTCCTTGGAGCGGTTCAAGGCCAAGTTCGGCGCGCGCCACGAGTCCTTGTGGATGTGCTACCCGCAGCCGATGCAGTTGAGCGTGATCGCCCCGGCCTTGCTGCGGACGTACATGCCGTCGCTGCGGCTCACCAGCGCCATCCGCGCCGTCCGCACCCTCGCCTGAGGCGGCCCCTCACCCCTCGATTCCGACGTCGAGGGACCACATGACGCCGAACCGGTCGAAGACCTGCCCGTAGTAGCCGCCCCAGGGCGCCTCCTCGAACGGCATGTTCACGCTGCCCCCACCTTCCAGCAGGGCCGCGATGATCCGGCGAGCGTCAGCGACGTCGTCGGCGGTGTAGAGCAGCGAGTAGGCGGTGTCGCGCAGCGCGTAGGTCTGATCCCCGGGGGCGGCGTCCCCGCCGGTGATCGTCCCGCCGGGCAGAACCAGGATCGCGTGGGCGACGCTGGCGGGGTCGGGCGTGAACGGCATCTCCCCCAGATCGCCGTCGCCGTAGGTCACGAGCGTGAGCTCACCGCCGAACACGTCCCGGTAGTGCTCGAACGCTTCGCGAGCGTTCCCGGGGAAGGCGATGTAGGTCGAGAGGGTCGGCACGATGTCCTCCTGCGTGGGTCTCGGTGGTGGGAGCCTAGGCACGGCTCACCGCCTGCGGCAATGGCCTGCGCCGTGCTGTGACGACACCGCAACCAGGCGTCCGCCTCTTCCACGACGAGGGGAAACAACGGCAAGGGTGCTCGGCCGCGACCGGGTGCGTGCGACGATCGGGCGTGCCCTGGTTCACTCATGAAGCCCCGCTCATCACTCGTCCCGAGATCGAGGCACTGCTCGATCGCATGGTCGCGGAGGCGAAGAAACGCCTCGACAGCCCCGAGTTGGGCCGCGTGCTGCTGCTGCCGCCCGACATCACCCGGGCCCACGCCGGGGTCGGCTGGATGACCGAGTACCTGTACCACCGGCTCACCGATGAGGGCTCCGACGTGTTCGTGATCCCGACGCTGGGTCAGCACGTCCCCCACACGCGGGAGGACAACGCATGGATGTTCGGCAGCATCCCCGAGGAGAAGATCCTCGTGCACGACTGGAAGAACGGCGTCACGAACGTGGGCACCGTGCCCGCCGAGTTCGTGCGTGAGGCGACCGGCGGCGCCGTCGACTGGGAGATGCCGATCGACCTCAACACGACCACCGTCACCCAGGACTGGGACCTCATCATCAACATCGGCCACGTCGTGCCGCACGAGGTGCTGGGGTTCGCCAACCACAACAAGAACTACTTCATCGGCCTGGGCGGCAAGCGGCTGCTGGGCGCCGCCCACATGGCGTCGGCCGTCTACGGCATCGAGAACAACCTGGGCAACCTGCTCACGCCCGTGCGGGAGTGCTTCAACTACGCCGAGTCGCACTTCCTCGGCGGGCTGAAGGACGTCTACTTCCAGGTCGTCATGGCCTACAACGACGACTCCCAACTCATCCACACCGGCGTGTTCGTCGGGGACGACCTCGACACCTACTTCGCGGCGGCCCGCGCCAGCCGGGAGCAGAACATCACCGTGTTCGAGGAGCCGGTCGCCAAGATCGTGGCCGTCATGCAGGAGGACGAGTTCCGTGCCACCTGGGTCGCCAACAAGGCCGTCTACCGCACCCGCATGGCGATGGCCGACGGCGGCGAGCTGCTCATCATCGCGCCCGGCGTCGAACGGTTCGGCGAACAGCCCGAGGTGGACGCCCTCATCCGGAAGTACGGCTACCTCTCCAAGGACGAGGTGCTGGAGCTGTACAAGACGGCCGAAGACATGCGCGACATCCCGCACGGCACCGCGCACCTGGTCCACGGCTCCCCCGAGGGCCGTTTCACCATCCGGTATGCCCCCGGCGGGCTGACCCGCGAGGAGATCGAGTCGGTCGGCTACGCCTACATGGATGTCCACGAGGCGCTGGAGCGCTACGACCCGGCCAGGATGCAGGACGGCTGGAACACCATGCCCGACGGCGAGCGCGTGTTCTTCATCTCGACGCCGTCCGCCGGCCTGTGGGCCACCCGGGAGAAGCTGGCCGGCCGCACACAAGACTGACGCCGTCGCCCGGCGTCACGGGGCGAGCCGGCGTCACGGGCTAGGGCGTTCAGCGCGGAGGGAGGGCCGTGGCGACCACGGCCGTCCCGTACGCGCACACCTCCACGAACGAGTCGCCGATGGGGCGGCTGTCGAACCGGACGGCCAGGACGGCATTGCCTCCGGCCCGTCCGGCCTCGGCGGTCATCCGGGACAACGCCTCGTGCCGTGCCCCGAAGGAGAACTGGCTGAACGTGGCCGCCTCCCCGCCGCCGATCGCCTCGAACGCCAGCCCGAGGCCGCCGGCCGGGGCGGCCGCGATCACCCCCATGACCGGCCCGAGAATCCGGTCGATCCGGTAGCCGGGCAATTGTTCTGTGGTGGAAACGATCATGCCTCCATCGTGGCAGGCATCGCCGCTGATGCCTCGGGTCGGGTCGGGGTGATGCCCCAGTCGGGGCGTCGGATGCGTCGGGCAGACTGGGGCACATGAGCGAACAGCACCCCACGCGTCCCCGTATCGTCCTGCGCGGCATCTCCTCCCGGGCCTGGGAACACCCCGCCGATCGAGGAGCGCTCGTGGCGCTGCGGAAGTTGCAGGGATTCGACGTCGTGGTGCGCAAGCTGTCGGGGGTGATCAATGAGCGCATGGTCAAGATGCTGCTGCTCGGGTCGGCGGTCCGGGTCACCGAGCGGCAGTTCCCGGTCGTGCACCGGCTGTACGTCGAGGCGGCGACCGCCCTGGACGTCCCAGAACTCCCGGAACTGTTCGTGGCCGCCTCGCCGATCCTCAACGCGTCCACGATCGGGATGGACGCCCCCAAGATCGTGCTCAACTCCGCCCTGGTCGATCTGCTGGACGAGGACGAGTTGCGGTTCGTGCTGGGCCACGAACTCGGGCATGCGCTCAGCGGACACGCCCTCTATCAGACGCTGCTCACCTACCTGGTGATCGCCGGGCAGAGCCTCGCGAGCCTGCCCTTCAGCGGGGTGGGCCTGTTCGTCGTCCGCACCGCCCTGGGTGAGTGGGCCCGCAAGGCCGAACTGTCCGGTGATCGGGCCGGGCTGCTCGCCACCCAGGACGTGAGCGTCGCCGTGCGCGTCCAGATGAAGCTCGCCTCCGGAGGGCATCTCGACCAACTCGACCAGACGGAGTTCCTGGCGCAGGCGCGCGAGTACGAGAACGCCGACGACCTGGGCGACTCCCTGATGAAGATCTTCCTGCTGGACTCGATGACGCACCCGATGGGGGTGGTGCGCGCCGCCGAGATCCGCCGCTGGGTCGACTCCGGTGAGTACGCCGCCCATCTCGCCGGCGGGTACCCGCGCCGGGACGAGGACAAGGACGCCACCATCTCCGCCGAGGCGGCCGCCGCAGCCGACAGCTACGCCTCCTCGTTCCAGGAGAGCGAGGACGCCGCAGCGAAGCTCCTGCGCGACCTCGGCCAGGGCATCGGGAACGTGGGCCGCTGGATCGGCAACCAGTTCACCCGGGAGTGATCGGGTACGGCAGCTCCGCAGCAACCGCTCAGGGGAGATGCCCGTAGCGACGCACCCTGACCGCGCCGAGGTATGCACAGCCCCTGCTGTTACCGTCGTGGGCGTGAATCCGGACGACACTCTCGCCTCCAGGGCGGAACTGCGGCTCGGTCCCGCACGAGGGAACTCCTGATGGGCGCCGGGCACTCCCATTCCCACGAGGCTCCAGCGCTCGGGCTGTCCGCGACCGCCCGTCGCGCGACGCTGGCCCTGCTGGTCGTCGTGGGGGTGGTGACGATCGCCGGGCTGATCTGGCTGTGGCCCATCAGCCATCCGTCCGTAGGCGGTTCCTCCATGACCGCGGAGGGCGTCGACGCCGTGTCGGGGCGGATCACCGCACTGGCCCCCTGCGAGGACACCGGCGAGTCATCCGGGCAGGGCCCCCAGCACGCCTGCCAGATCGCCCAGGTGGAGATCACCGGCGGGCCGTCGGCGGGCCAGACCGTGCCGGTGGAACTCATCGGCGTGAGCGGCCTGAGCGGGCTGCAGGTCGGCGACGGCGTCAACGTCGCCGAAGTCGCGGGGATCGACGGGGAGGCCTCCACGTGGGCGTTCGTGACCGCCGACCGGATGCCCGTCCTCATCGGGTTCCTGATCGTGTTCGTCCTCGCCGTGCTGGGCGTCGCCGGGCGCAAGGGCCTGTTCGGTCTACTCGGTCTCATCGTCGCCGGCGCCGTGCTGTTCGGGTTCATGATCCCCGCGCTCACCTCCGGGCACCCGGCGGTCGCGGTGGCGATCATCGGCTCCACGGCGATCATGTTCGTGGTGCTGTACCTGGCCCATGGCATCTCCTGGCGCACCACCTCGGCGTTCGTGGGCACGTGGCTCAGTCTCATCGTGACGACCGGCCTGGGCGCCCTCGGGGTGTGGATGGCACGGCTCAGCGGCATGTCGAGCGAGGAAACCCTCGCCCTGGCCGGGGTCCTCGGCAATCTGGACTTCCCCGACATCCTCACCTGCAGCCTCGTGATCGGCGGCTTGGGCGTCCTCAACGACGTGACCATTACGCAGGCCTCTTCGGTGTGGGAGATCCGCGCCGC
>NZ_DAIOIA010000076.1:0-14914 GCF_036744435.1 Propioniciclava sp.
AGTTTACGTGGCACAATCCACGGAACCCATCTCGCTTATCGCCGCGTCCGAAACCTGATTGCGATCGCCAAGGGCCGGGCTACCGGGAGCGAAGGGGGTCCTACCCGGCTGAGGTGGGCCCACCATTGAGCCCACCAACTTCTCATTGATTGCTATTGCCCCAATCTCGCTCCAGGACGGCTCGCCCCAGCACGGGCTGATCCATCCCCTTTCGGGGCACGAGGCTAGAGCAGACCTCGATTGATTTTTCTGCCACCAACACGGCACGCTGAATCCCCGTTGCCGCATCGCCGCATGAATCGCCGACGGAGCTTGTCGTGTTCCTATTCACGATCGAGAATTCTGCATTGCGGAGCGCGCCGATGTTGGCGACCCAGTTCCTGATAGGCGTCGTGGCAGTCGACCGATTCATACCTCAACCCAGGCCGCAGGAGATGCCAGCGTGCACACCAACCAAAGTTATCCCAAACAGCCACTGCATCTCACGCGTTCTCGGAGTCCTACCTGAGGGGATCGACGAACCCAAGCGGCTCGCAGCCTCTACTTCTATTCTAGAATCAAGCTCATCACCGTTCCGGAGCCCTCAGCGCTGCGCTGCTGGCAGAGACGCGACCATGACAACTGCCATGCTTACCCGTAGCATGGGTAGAAACGGTCGCTGACAAGCTGCTGCCAACGGTGGGCGACCCTGGGGCGACACAGGGGGCGGCATGGGCGCAGGGCAGCGCGAGCAGACAACCACGATGACCGACGTCGTCGCACGGCTCGGCGAGTCGCTGGCCGACCTCACCGGGCCCACCTGTGACCGGATCTACGCCCAACTCGACAGCTATGCCGCTATCGAGCCGACCGCCCTGGCCTCCGCGGTCGCCCGGAACCTCCGCACCGCACTGACCGCACTGCGGGAAGGACGCGTCCCCGAGCCGACCAGCCTCGATGGTGCCGCCACGACCGCGCGGGAACGCTACGAGTCGGGAGTTCCGGCGGAGGAGATCGTGCGCGGCTTCCGCATCTCCATCGCCCTCATTCAAGAAGAGTTCCTCGACATCGCCTCCTCGACGCGCCTCTCCGTCGAGGACACCGTTGCCGGGTCGCGCATCATGTGGGGCCTCGGCGACGCCTTCAGCACCCGGATCATCACCGAGTACCACCAACTCGCCCTGAACGCCGCCCTTCGCGATGCCCGCCTGCGTACCGCTGCCGTGCACCGCCTCCTCGCCGGGGAAGGACCCGACGCGTCCGCCCTGGTCCCTATCGACGCCCACGCTCCTTACGCCGCGGTCCGCTGCGCAGTAGCCAACCCCGCCGACGTGGAACGCGTCCGCGCCCACCTGGAGGCCACCGGATCCACACCCACCACCCGCGCGCTCGTCGCCGCCGACGGCGGGGTCTGCCTCGGCATCGTCGCCACCGAACCGACCGACCCAGGGGTCGCCGTCGGCATCGGCCCCTTCGTCCCGCCCGAGGACCTGCCCCGTTCCGACCGGGTCGCCCGCCAGGCGCTGCAACTCGCGGCCCGGCTCGGGCGCGACGGCGTCCAGGGCATCACGACGCTCGGCTGGCGGATGGCGGCCGCGTCCCGGCCCGACGTGTGGCGGATGTACGCCGACCGGTTCCGTACCCCGCTGGAGGCCGAAGGCGAGTTCGGGGCCGAACTGCGCGCCGCCGTCCTGGCCTGGCTGGAGCACCAGCACAGCGTCAACAAGGCCGCCGCCGCGATCAACGTCCATGCCAACACGCTGCGCTACCGCCTGCGCCGCTATGCCGACATCACCGGCTGCGACCTGGGGGACGCCGACGACGTGATGGGCGTCACCTGGGCCCTCGAACTCGACCATCCCGACCGCTGAAGCACCCCAGCACTACACGTTGTAGTTTCGTACAATTGCACGACGCAGAACGCTGGAGTTCCGTCCGTAGCCAGACGCCCAGCCGATCTCTAGCGTTGAGGCCAACACCGAAGTTGGAGATCCGAACGAAGACGTTCCGGCCAGCATCGGCGTGATCCCCCGTGTATCCGTTGCCAGAAAGGGCCATGTGATGACCAAAGTCATCGATGACATCGCGCCCGCACTGAACGAACACCTGCGTGATGGCATGACCATCGCTGTGGGTGGATTCGGCCTGTGCGGCATCCCGTCCGACCTCATTCGCGTCGTCCGCGACTCCGGCGTCAAGGACCTCACCATCGTGTCCAACAACCTGGGCGTCGACGGTAAGGGGCTGGGCCTCCTGCTGGAGAACGACCAGATCACCAAGGTGCTGTCGAGCTACGTCGGTGAGAACAAGTTCTTCATGCAGCAGTACATCGACGGGGCCATCGAGGTGGAGTTCGTTCCCCAGGGCACCCTGGCGGAGCGGATGCGCGCCGGCGGTTCCGGCATCGCCGGGTTCTACACCAAGACCGGTGTCGGGACGCTCATCGCCGAAGGCAAGCCCACGATGGACTTCGACGGCGAAACGTACGTGCTGGAGCGCGGCATCGTCGCCGACCTCGCCCTGGTGCACGCCCACACCGCCGACACCGACGGCAACCTCGTCTACCGGCTCACCGCGCGGAACTTCAACCCGCTGGCCGCCATGTCGGGCCAGGTGACGTTCGCGCAGGCCGAGCACATCGTCGCGCTCGGGGACATCAACCCCGACCACATCGTGACGCCGGGGGTCTACATCCACCTGAGTTGGACCTCTGCAGCGGATTTCGGGGTTTCGGCCATGTATCGCGCCTAGTCAGTCGCATTTGGGCGTCGGGTTCGGGGCACTAAAGGCCCGGTAGGATCGCCCGGTGAGCCCGTTCCTGCGGAAGGTGAAGACCGCTTCGGGGGCCACTGCGGTGCAAATCGTCGAGAAGCGCCATGGGGTCCGCACGCTCCTGGAGCACCTCGGGTCCGCCCATGATGAGGCCGAGTTGGCGGCGTTGATGCGGGTCGGCCACGACAAGCTGCACGCGAACCAGCCGGCGCTGGAGTTGCCCGGCGAGCGGGGGGTGCGGCCGGGGGTGGCGGTCATCGAGGGGAAACGCTCCCAACTATTGGTCGACGTGGTCCGTGACTCGTGGGGACGACTCGGGTTCGACGCCATCGAGGATGAGGCGTTCTTCCAGCTGGTGCTAGCGCGTCTGGTGGAGCCCACGTCGAAGCTGGACAGCTTGCGGGTCATCGCGGAGCTCGGGCTGGTGCCGGTGCACCTGTCCACGGTGAAACGCTGCCTGAAACGCTGTGCTGACAAGGGCTATCGCGACAAGATCGCGCAGGCATGTTTCCAGCATGTGTGGTCCGAACAGGGCGGTGATGTGTCCCTGCTGTTATACGACGTCACGACGTTGTACTTCGAGACCGACACCGAAGACGACCTCCGCAAGGTCGGGTTCAGCAAGGAACGTCGGGTCGACCCACAGATTGTGGTCGGTCTCCTGGTGGACCGCACGGGCCACCCGTTGGAGATTGCCTGCTTCGAGGGCAACAAGGCCGAAACGCACACGATCATCCCGGTCATCAAAGCGTTCCAGCAGCGGCACGGTGTGGCCGACATGGTGGTGGTCGCCGACGCCGGCATGTTGTCGGCGGCGAACCTGAAGGCGATCGACGAGGCCGGGTTGCGGTTCATCGTCGGGTCCCGCGTCGTCAAGGCCCCGCACGACCTGGCCAAGCACTTCCGCTGGCACGGCACTGCGTTCACCGACGGCCAGGTCATCGACACGATCACGATGCGCTCCACCGCCCCCGACCCCAACCGCGTGAAGACACGCGCCGAGCCGGTGTGGGACCCCGCGGTGCATCCCACGGCGTGGCGAGCCGTGTGGCAATACTCGGCCAAGCGAGCAGCCCGGGACACACGCACCCTGGCGCTGCAACGCAACCGCGCCCAGGCCGTCGTCGACGGTGACAAGCCGGCCAAGAAGGTCCGGTTCGTGAAGACCACCGGCCAGCAGGCGAGCTTGGACGAGGCCTCCCTCGCCCGCGCGGAGGCCCTGGTCGGTTTGAAGGGGTACGTCACCAACATCACCGCTGCAGTCATGCCCGCAGCCGAGGTCATCGCCAGCTACCACGACCTGTGGCACGTCGAGCAGTCGTTCAGGATGTCGAAGAGCGACCTGGCCGCCCGCCCGATCCACCACCGGCTGAAGGACTCGATCGAGGCCCACCTCACCATCGTGTTCACCGCGCTCGCCGTCGCCCGCGACCTGCAAGCCCGTAGCGGGTGGTCGCTGAAGAAGATCGTCCGTGGACTACGCCCGTTGCAGCAGGTCACCATCCAACTCGGTGGTCAACGACTCGACGCCGAACCCGCCATCCCCGACGACATCGCCGACCTACTCACCGCCCTCCATCGAGGGCACTAAAGAGGTCCAACTCAGGTCGTGTCCAACAACCTGGGCGTCGACGGTAAGGGGCTGGGCCTCCTGCTGGAGAACGACCAGATCACCAAGGTGCTGTCGAGCTACGTCGGTGAGAACAAGTTCTTCATGCAGCAGTACATCGACGGGGCCATCGAGGTGGAGTTCGTTCCCCAGGGCACCCTGGCGGAGCGGATGCGCGCCGGCGGTTCCGGCATCGCCGGGTTCTACACCAAGACCGGTGTCGGGACGCTCATCGCCGAAGGCAAGCCCACGATGGACTTCGACGGCGAAACGTACGTGCTGGAGCGCGGCATCGTCGCCGACCTCGCCCTGGTGCACGCCCACACCGCCGACACCGACGGCAACCTCGTCTACCGGCTCACCGCGCGGAACTTCAACCCGCTGGCCGCCATGTCGGGCCAGGTGACGTTCGCGCAGGCCGAGCACATCGTCGCGCTCGGGGACATCAACCCCGACCACATCGTGACGCCGGGGGTCTACATCCACGCGGTGGCCCAGGCGGTCACCCCGACCGACATCGAACAGCACACCGTCCACCCGCGGCCGGTCACCGAGGAGGCCCTGGCATGAGCTGGACGCGCGACGAGATGGCCGCGATCGCGGCCTCCGAACTCCACGACGGCGACTACGTCAACCTCGGCATCGGCATGCCGACCCTGGTCGCCAACAACCTGCCCGAGGGCGTCCGGGTCGTGCTGCAAAGCGAGAACGGCATCCTCGGCATGGGCCCCTTCCCCTACGAGGGCGATGAGGACGCCGACCTGATCAACGCTGGCAAGCAGACCGTCACCTTGCTGCCGGGAGCGGTGATCTTCGATTCGGCCACGTCCTTCGGCATGATCCGCGGCGGCAAGATGGCTGCCGCCATCCTGGGCGCCATGCAGGTCGCGGGCAACGGCGACCTTGCCAACTGGCAGATCCCCGGCAAGCTCGTCAAGGGCATGGGCGGCGCCATGGATCTGGTCGCCGGCACCCGACGCGTCATCGTGATGACCGAGCACGTCGCCAAGGACGGCACACCCAAGATCGTCCACGAGTGCACCCTGCCGCTGACCGGCGTCGGTGTCGTGGACCGCATCATCACCGACCTGGCCGTGTTCGACGTCACACAGGACGGCCTCGTGCTGCGCGAACTGGCCCCCGGCGTCACCGAGGACGAGGTCCGAGCCAAGACCGAGCCGGCGTTCACCGCCGCGCTCGACTGAAAGGCCACCACTGATGGAATGGCTGTCCCTCATCATCGTGGTCGGTGCGCTGGCCTTCTTGATGGTCATGGCCTACAAGGGCCACAGCGTCATCTTGTTCGCCCCGATCGCCGCCATGGGCGCGGTCCTGCTCACCGACCCGGCGCTCGTCGCGCCCATGTTCTCCGGCCTGTTCATGAGCAAGATGGTCGGCTTCATCCAGAGCTACTTCCCGGTGTTCCTGCTGGGCGCCATCTTCGGCAAGCTCATGGAGATCTCCGGCTTCGCCAAGTCGATCGTGAGCGCCGTCATCAAGATCGTCGGCGCCCGCAACGCCATGCTGACGATCGTCCTGGTGGGCGCGCTGCTGACCTACGGCGGCGTCTCGCTGTTCGTGGTCGTGTTCGCCGTCTACCCGTTCGCCGCGGAGATGTTCAAGCAAGGCGACATCCCCAAGCGCCTCATCCCCGGCACCATCGCCCTGGGCGCGTTCACGTTCACCATGGACGCCATCCCGGGTACGCCGCAGATCCAGAACATCATCCCGACGACGTTCTTCAACACGACCGGCTACGCGGCGCCCGTGCTGGGCCTCACCGGCGGCGTCTTCGTGTTCATCGTCGGCATGGTCTACCTCGAGTGGCAGCGCCGCAAGGCACTGGCCAACGGCGAGGGCTACGGCGAGGGACACATCAACGAGCCGACGACGTTCGCCACCGACAAGCTGCCCCACCCGCTGCTGGCGCTCACCCCGCTCGTCCTGGTCGGCGTCATCAACCTGGTCATGACCCGGGTGATCCCCACCAGCTTCGGCAAGGAGATCGTGTTCGACTCCACCGTCGTCGGCAAGCCCGTCCCGATCACGGTCGCCACGGCGTCCAATGTCGCGATCTGGGCCGTGCTGGCCGCGCTGCTGGTCGGCATCCTGTTCGTGGTCATCACCGCCTTCGGCACGATCCGCTCCCACTTCACCGAAGAGGTCAAGCCCGCCATCGCCGGCGCGCTGCTCGCCACCATGAACACCGCCTCCGAGTACGGCTTCGGCGCGGTCATCGCCGCTCTGGCCGGCTTCAAGATCGTCGCCAACGCGCTGACCGCGATCCCCGACCCGCTCATCCGGGAGGCCGTCACGGTCACCTCGCTGGCCGGTATCACCGGGTCGGCGTCCGGCGGCATGAGCATCGCGCTCGGCGCCATGTCGCAGTCCTTCATCGACGCCGCCAATGCGGTCGGCATCCCCATGGAGGTCCTGCACCGGGTCGCGTCGATGGCCTCCGGCGGCATGGACACCCTGCCGCACAACGGCGCCGTCATCACGCTGCTGGCCGTCACCGGCCTGACCCACAAGACGTCCTACAAGGACATCTTCGCCATGACGATCATCAAGACCATCGCGGTCTTCGTGATCATCGGCGTCTACTACGCAACCCACCTCGTCTAGGAGGAACACCACATGAGCACCTACCCGCACTTCCACGACGGACGCCGTGCGCTGGTCACCGGGGCGGCTTCGGGCATCGGCCGCGCCGCCGCCATCAAACTCGCCGAGGCGGGCGCCCACGTCCTGGCCGTCGACCTCAACGCTGAGGGCCTGAACGCGCTGGCCGCCGAGGTCCCCGGCATCGAGCCCGTCCCGTTCGACCTGTCCAACCTGGACGCGATCGGCACGCTGCCCACCGACGTCGACATCGTCGTCAACAACGCCGGCATCCAGACCGTCTCGCCGATCCAGGACTTCCCGGTGGAGCGCTTCGAGCTGATCATGAAGGTCATGCTGCACGCCCCCTGGTACCTGATCCGCCAAAGCGTGCCGCACATGTACGCCCAGGGCTGGGGCCGCATCGTGAACCTGTCCAGCGCCCACGGTCTGCGCGCCTCGGAGTTCAAGTCGGCCTACGTGACCGCCAAGCACGGCCTGGAGGGCCTGTCGAAGGTCGTTGCGCTGGAGGGCGGCCCCCACGGCGTCACCTCGGTGACGGTCAACCCGGCCTACGTGCGGACCCCGCTGGTGGAGAAGCAGATCGCCGAGCAGGCCGCCGCCCACAACATGGGCGAGGACGAGGTCGTGCAGAAGATCATGCTCGACCGCGTCCACGTGAAGCGCCTCATCGAGCCCGAGGAGGTCGGCGAGCTGGTGCTGTTCCTGACCGGTCCCGCGTCGGCGTCCATGAGCGGCACGTCCTACCCGATCGACGGCGCCTGGTCGGCGTACTGAGCCTAGGAGACACACATCATGAAGAAGAATGACGACGCCGTTGTCGTGCTGGGCTACGCCCGCACCCCGGTGGGCAGCTTCGGCAAGTCCCTGGCGAAGGTCCCGGCGCACATCCTCGGCGCGACGGCCGCGAAGGCGGCGCTGGAGCGCTCCGGGGTGACCGCCGCCGACGTCGACGAGTGGATCATCGGCTGCGTGGGCAGCACCGGCACCGACGCCTACATCAGCCGCCGGGTGGCGCTGGAGGCGGGCGCTCCGGTGGAGTCGACGGCCATGACGATCAACCGCCTGTGCGGTTCGGCCATGCAGGCGATCGGGCTGGCCGCCCAGGAGCTGATGGTCGGCGAGTCCGACATCGTGGTCGCGGGCGGCACCGAGAACATGTCGGCGCAGCCGTTCATGGACTTCTCGGGGCGTCACGGCGTCACGCTGGGCAACCGGACGGTGCTCGATGGCACCAACTCGATGATCACCGACCCGTTCACGATGGAGCCCATGGGCATCACCGCCGAGAACGTGGCGACCCGCTTCGAGGTCACCCGTGAGGAGCAGGACGCGTTTGCCCTGGAGTCCCAGCGCCGCGCCCAGGCAGCCCTCGCCAACGGCGCGGTGGCCGACGAGATCACGCCCGTCGTCATCAAGACGCGACGCGGCGAGGAAATCATCGACACCGACGAGCATCCGCGCGCCGGGCTGACGATCGAGAAGCTCGCGGCCATGCGTCCGGCGTTCGACGCCGGGGGCACCGTGACGGCGGGTAACTCCTCGGGCATCAACGACGGCTCCTGCATGCTGGTGCTGACGCGGGCGTCCGTGGCGGCCGAGCGCGGCCTGACGCCGAAGGCGGAGCTGGTCGACTTCACGAAGGTCGGCATCGAGCCAGAAATCATGGGGTACGCCCCCAAGCCTGCGATCGAGAAGATCCTGGAGCGCAACGGGCTGAGCGCCGACCAGATCGGCTGGTTCGAGATCAACGAGGCGTTCGCCGCGCAGGCGATCCCGGTCATTCGTGATCTCGAACTGGACGAGGCGAAGGTCAACCCGCTCGGCGGCGCGATCGCGTGGGGTCACCCCATCGGCGCGACGGGCGCGATCATCACGGCTCGCCTGATCGAGAACATGGTCAAGGGCGGCCACGAGTACGGCCTGGCATCGATGTGCATCGGCGGCGGCCAGGCCGTCGCCAGCTTGTGGCGCTTGGTGTGAGCGTGAACGTGCGCGCGGGAATCGAGACCGTCCTCACGCGCTGACTCTGGCGCTCGTTCACACGACAGCACGACCGGGAGGGGAGGGCTTTGGCCCTCCCCTCTGTCCGTGACTCGCACGTCCACGCCGCGATCGGCCGGGACGAGCCCGGCGTCGCAACCCGCATGAAACCTCACCCCGCTACCGTGCTCGCATGGATGTGGCGGTGATCGGGGCAGCCGGAGCGATCGGGCGACAGATCTGCGTGCAGTTGATCGAGCGCCGGGTGGTTCCCGTCTCGTCGCGGCTGCAGTTGGTGGCCCGCGAGGGCAGCGCGTCGGCGTCCGCCGTTCACGGGCTGCGCGCCGACCTGATCGACGCCTACGCCGAGCATGCCCCCCTCATCGATGTGGCACTGCACCCCCACGATGTCGTCGCGGACGTCATCGTGATGGCTGCCGGGCGTACTCCGCCCAGCCGGCCCGGGGTCCCGGTCGACCGTCACGCGCTCGCCGCCGACAACCGTGCCCTCTTTCATTCCTACGCCCACGCCATCGCACGGCACGGCAGCGGTCATGAGGTCGTCATCGTCGTGTCCAACCCGGTGGAGCTGGCCGTGTCGGTGTTCGCCGAGGCGCTCGGACGCCATCGCGTCGTCGGCATGGGCGCCTGGCTCGACACGCTGCGCTTCCGGCACGAGATCGCCGGATCGCTGGGCGTCCGCCGCCAAGGCGTTGGCGGGTTCATCGTCGGGCAGCACGGCGACGGCCTGGTGCCACTGTGGTCCAGCGTCCGGTTTACGGGTCTCACAGTGGACGAACGCGTCGCGGCCGTTGCTCGGCTGCGCGGTGAGCGCACCCTCGACGCCTTCCCCGCCGAAGTCGCAGACGCCAAGCTCGCGCTCATGGAACTCGCCCAAACAGACATGCAGGCAGCGTTTGCGCTCATCGACGCCTGGCCCCCGGATCTGCGAGCCCTCGCCCGGCCGTGGCTCACGCATCAAAGCGGCGCCAAGACGGCCTCCGGGACGGCGGGCGCCACCGTCGACTTGGTGGACACGGTCTTCGACGGCCGCGAGATCGTCGTCGCAGGCCAAGTTTCCCTGGCCGGGGAGATCACGCTGGCCGGGCGCGAGATCCATTCGGTGACGGGCGTCCCGATCATCCTGGGCCCCGAAGGGTGGACGCGCGTCGTCTTGGATCCCCTCGCCCCCGACGAAGAACGCCGCCTCGTCAGCGTCATCGGTGACATCACCGCGTCGCTCCACCCGGGGGAGGCCGCATGAACCAGAACGCCGCACCACTGCAACTGGGGCGCTACGTCGCCTATGTGCGCGCTCAGGATCGCCCCGGCTCCCTGACCGCGTTAGCGGAGGTGGTCAGCAGCCGAGGCCTCAGCATGGACTCCTTGGCGACCGGCGATGTGCGCGACGGTACCGCCGTCGTGATCCTCAGCTTCACCGCCAGCGAGCGGCTCGCCCGCCTCGTCGAACGCACGCTCAACCGGCTCGCGGTGGCGAGCAGCGTCACCGTCCTGCCCGCCGACGATCCGGCCGTGCGCGCGTCCGGCGTCGTGGAAACCCACGGACTTCCCTTTCAGCCACCCGCTGACGCCGTCGTCACCTGGTCACGCGACCCGGACGCCCAGCCGCTGCTGCTGATCGGCCAACTCCTCGAGGTGGAGAAGGTGATGCGCGCCGCCCGCACTGCAGGCATCACCGCGGCCAGCTACGCCCTCCTGCCGCCGCCACGGCGTCCGTGTGCCTGACCCTTCAATCAGAATCACCCTTTTGTTCCGCAGTCCGCTGGAACCATTCCTACGAAAGTACCATTGACCACCCCAGCCGACCGTGTTAATTTCGGCACGATCAGACGTTTCCACGTGAGGATCAAGGTGACTCATTCAACACGGACCCTGGCCGACATGTGAGTATTATTCCCTGTGTAACTAGACAAGGAGTGAACCGATGGATCTCCTTCCCCTGATCGCCACAGGCGCGAGCGCGGCCTTTCTCGTGATTTGCGCCGTCCTGGTGTGGCGTTCCTCTCCGGCCCTCCGTTGGGCGAATCGACGCCGCTGGGTCATCGTCGGAGGGTTCGTCACCTTGGCTGCTCCCTACCTCGCCCCCTTAGCATCCCGCTTGGACCCAGTCGTCGCCGATTTCTATGCTCCGGTCTGGTACGTGCCTGGACTGATCCTGACCCCGCTCCTGTGCTCCCTATGCGAGGCCTGCCTGCGGGAGGCGCCGCCCAGACACCAGCCTCGCTCCGAAGGCGAGCTATCCAGCGTCACACCTGTTCACGTCTAGATCCCCTCACGTCTGTCCGCCCGTCCCTGGCGTCTGTGTCCCGGCCTGGGCGCAACGGGAGATATACGTTTCAGAGAAACCCACCAGGCTGGAGACCCTTTTATGTGGATAACGACAGCGCCCCACGGGCCCACTAGAGTAGGAACGCCCTCACGAGCCACTCGAGCGCTGGGGCTCATTCTCACGAGAACCTGCCCTTCCAGTTGCGCGATGTGCATAACTGAAAGCGGACCCCAACAGCGAGGCTGGGTAGCTGAGTCAGTGTTGGAAGAGCTACTTGTTCAAGCCGGGACTACTGACGAGGTAGTAGCTGTGTCCTTGAGCGGAGGCGAACCCTTCTCCCGTTTTTCTGATCTCAAACGAATCACCGCCACCCTCCACTCCGCGGGAGTGCATGTCGGTATTACAACCAGTGCGCACTGGGCGAACAACCGCGACGTCGTTACTTCCCGGCTGGCGGCACTATCAGAAACTGGGCAGATCAGTCTGACTGTATCCACGGACCTTTTCCATCAAGAGTTCACTCCCGAGGATCGCCCCAGGCTGCTAGCATTGGTGGCTCAAGAACTTGGAATTCCAATCTCAGTGAATTGGGTTATTCGGGGTGATGAGTGTGAGCGACGGCTCACTGCATGGTACTCAAACCAAGGTATTGATGTCGTGGCGTCCCACTTCGTACCTCTCGGACGAGCATCTGGGCTCACGATTGAACCACGTCGAGTTGCATCGGCAACACTGTCAGGACCTTGCGGCATCGCAACTAACAGCTTGACAATTGACTCTGATGGCACGGCTTATGGATGTTGCGGCCTCCTTATACCTGAGCAGATAATTGGAAAATTCCCGAGCGACTCGCTATCCTCGCTCCTGCGGCGAGTGGATGAGAGTCTTCTATTTCGAGCCATGAACGAGATTGGCCCACTCGGTGTTGCAGGAATACTAGGGATGGATGTGAACGGCGCGCGTTCCCAATGCGAGGTCTGCTTGCGGTTGACACGCGGATCCTCTGACGATTCACGAATAGGCGAAGCGCAACTCTTGAGCCTGGATTTTGCTCTCGCCTATCTCCAAGGAAGGAGGGAGCATGCGCATCGCACTGATTCAGATGCCGCCTCTCAATAGCGACCGACCCTCGATAGGGCTGGCTCTCGTCGCGCAGGCCGCAAGAAATGTCGGGCACACTGTAGACATACTGTATGAGAACCTCTGGTGTGCCGATAGACTGGGGCCACAACTGTATCAGGATCTCTGCGGAGCCCCCAATGACTCCTTACTTACTGATATCGCCTTCGTCCGTGCAATCGAACCCCATCTTGATATTGACCCCCTTTTAGAGATCTTGTCGAGACGGTTGGGTGGTAATTGCGACATTGGGGGGATGCGCACGATTCTGGAACGCGTGCAAGACCCTCTCTCTAAGTTCCTCGAGTCTGCGACCCTCCGCGTCATCCGAGAGGGCTACGAACTAATCGGATTGACTGCCGTCTTCTCCCTTTTCCCAACAATCGCCGCGGTTGTAAAACTGCGAGAGTTCGGCTACAAGGGCAATATCGTACTGGGCGGCTCCCATTGCGAGGGCCCTATGGGGGAGGCACTTTTGGCGCTCGCTCCAGGTATCGATCACGTGGTCCGCGGGTACGCGGAAAACACTTTTCCAGAACTCCTCAACCGAATCGCTGCGAAAGAGTCGGTTTCTGGCCTAGCAGGAGTGGTCACGCGAGTTGGGGAGCGAGTGACCTCCGGCCCCCCTCCTAAAATGACCCCCATGGATGAGCTGCCCCGAATTCACTACGCCGATTGGTTTGTCGAGCGCCAATCATTAGGTTTGGGTAAACCCGATACCGCTTGGATTCCGGTCGAGACGGCACGTGGTTGTTGGTATGGCCAGGTGCAGCAGTGTACGTTCTGCGGCCTGAACGGTGAACAAATTGCGTTCAAGAGTAAATCTCCTCAGCGAGCCTACGAAGAGTTCTGCGCGGTTGCCGATGCTGGCGCCCGCCTGGCTTACAGTACGGACCCGATCATAGATCGGTCTTACTTCTCGTCTTTGCTCCCGAGGCTCGCCGAAAGCCATTTGCAACTATCTATCTTTTACGAAGTAAAATCGAACATCAAGGATGCCGATGTTGAACTTCTGGCTAAGGCCGGAGTGCGAGCCATACAACCTGGAATTGAGAGTCTTAACGGGAACATTCTAAGGATCATGAGGAAGGGGGTCCGCACACATCAAAACGTCCAGGTGCTCATCAGCGCGGCTCGACACGGAGTGGGGGTGGGATGGAACCTTCTATATGGATTTCCTGGAGAGTCGGCAGATGACTACGATTCAATGGAGAAGCTCATTCCCCTCCTGTATCATTTGGAGCCGCCAGGAGTTCAGGATGGATCCGGCGGCTGGGTTCGCCTAGACCGCTTCAGCCCCATGTTCCAGGCGCCTTCACGTTTCGGCCTGACCAACGTTCGTCCGCACCCAATTTTTGAGAGCCTCTGGAGGCACTTGTCTCCGACCGCTCGCGCCGAGGATTTGTTCAATGCGAGCTACTATTTCGACTACGATTACTCAGATAATCGACGCCCACAGGACTATGTGGGCGGCGTGATGGACCAGCTTAAGAAGTGGCACAATGCTTACCCGGGGGCATTTTTGGTAGGAGCGAAATCGGGTGAGAAACTATGGGTTCTTGACACGAGGGATCGTGAGGGCGTGAGGCGGCTGCAATTTTGCGGGATTGAGGAATGGCTGCTTTCAGCCTGCAAATCGGCGCCGAGTTTGCGCCGCATTCGGGATGAGAGTGGTGCCGCTGGGTACACAGTTGAAGACGTAGAGGACGCGCTCGCGAAGCTCTCGGACTTAGGTCTGGTGGTTCCGCTCGACAATAGGTTTGTTTGCCTTATTGTGCGTCTAGATGAGTTCATTCCTCCGACACTCCCCGCCGCACTTTTTTGGTCCGGGTTGGAAGTCGTTGCGAGAAATCGCGGCGCTCGAAAGCAAGTGGGGTCTCGCCAGGCATCCCCCGCAGCAGTTCGCGAATAGTTGAGCAAGAGAGGAGGTGTGTAATGGATCAAGTTGTCGAAGTCTTAGAGCGACTCGCCGTCGATTCACAGTTCCGCAAGGACTTTGAACTCGGAAGAGAGGAGGCGCTATCCCGATTCCCCGGAATCGGAGAGAAGGAAAGGGAGGCTTTCCTGGACTTGGAGGTCTCGTCACTGGACCTAATAGTCGACCCGGAACTCTCGCCGATCGAGTGTAGGATTCTCCAGATTTCCTGGTGAAGAAACCCTAAGGAGGAGTTGTCATGTTGGACGCCACCGACTTGCTGGACCGGTTGGTAGAGGATCGCTCTCTACAAGAAGAGTTTCGCACCCAGCGAGAATCAATTCTTGAACGATTCCATCTCTCTGAAGATGAGAGGTGCGCCTTTTTGTCCCTTGATGTGGAGCAGGTCGAGGGACTTGGGACGCAAGGTTTCCGCCCCGTCGAGTGCAGGATTCTCCGGATCACGTGGTGAACCGTAGTGAGTCGGGCGAGGTGGGCGCGTCTCCCCGGAGCGCTCTCACCTCGCCCGCGTACCGTTGGTGGCTGGCTTCTGATTCCTCGGCGGCAGCAGCCGCGGGGCTGCGCGAGTTCACGCTGCCGCTGCTGGCCCTCCTGGTGACGGGGT
>NZ_DAIOIA010000077.1:0-14578 GCF_036744435.1 Propioniciclava sp.
GCTGTTGCAGCGGGTGCCCGACCCGGCCCTGCGGATGCTCGACCTCGGCCTGGTGCCGCAGCAGCTGGCGCTGATGGTGGCCGGCTGGATCGCCTGCGTCTGCCCGCCGGACGGCTTCGATCCCGGCCCGATCGCGGCCGAGATGATCGAACCGCCCAAAGAGCGGTTGGCGGCGGCGGTCGCGGCCGTGGTGGTCGTGGCGGCACCCAGGGTGCCTTCGGTCGCGGCGGCCAGGCTCGTCGCGGACGCAAGAGCCGCAAGGCGCGTCGCGCAGAGTTCGACCAGATGGAGGCCCCGACGATCGGCGGCGTCCGGATCCGCTCGGGTGAGGGGCAGAAGGTCCGCCTGCGCCGTGGCGCATCCCTGACGGATCTCGCCGAGAAGATTGGCGTCGAGCCGGCATCGCTGGTGCAGGTGCTATTCCACCTCGGTGAGATGGTCAACGCCACCCAGTCGGTGGCCGACGACACGCTGCAGGTGCTCGGCTCGGAGCTGAACTACGAGATCGAGATGGTCAGCCCCGAGGACGAGGACCGTGAGCTGCTGGAGTCCTTCGACTTGGAGTTCGGTGAGAACGCCGGCGACGAGGACGACCTCGCGCCCCGTCCGCCGGTCGTCACCGTCATGGGTCACGTTGACCATGGCAAGACGAAGCTGCTGGATGCGCTGCGCCACTCGAACGTGGTCGCGCAGGAGGCCGGTGGCATCACCCAGGCCATCGGCGCGTACCAGGTAGAGACCGAGGTCGAGGGCCTCGAGCGGAGGATCACCTTCATCGACACCCCCGGTCACGAAGCGTTCACCGCCATGCGTGCCCGTGGTGCGAAGTCGACCGACATCGCGGTTCTCGTGGTGGCGGCCGATGACGGCGTGATGCCGCAGACGATCGAAGCGTTGAACCACGCCCAGGCGGCTGACGTGCCGATCGTGGTGGCGGTCAACAAGATCGACAAGGAGGCGGCCGACCCGGTCCGCGTCCGCGGCGAACTGTCCGAGTACGGGCTGATCCCCGAGGAGTACGGCGGCGACACCATGTTCGTCGACGTGTCTGCGGTGACCCGCCAGGGCCTGGACAGGCTGCAGGAGGCGATCGTGCTCACCGCCGACGCGTCCTTGGATCTACGCGCCAACCCCGACATGCCCGCTCAGGGCGTCGCCATCGAGGCGCACCTCGACAAGGGGCGCGGCCCGGTCGCGACCGTCCTGGTGCAGCGGGGAACGCTGCGCACGGGCGACTCGATCGTCGCCGGTTCGGCTCACGGCCGCGTCCGCGCCATGATCAACGATCTGGGCGAGACCGTCGACGAGGCGCCGCCCTCGATGCCGGTCCAGGTGCTCGGCCTCACGTCGGTTCCCGGCGCGGGTGACTCCTTCCTGGTCGTCGACGACGACCGGATGGCCCGCCAGATCGCCGACAAGCGCGAGGCACGACAGCGTGCAGCGTTGCTGGCCCGCACCACCCGTCGCAAGACGCTGGATCAGCTGTTCGAGCAGTTGGAGAAGGGCGAGACCCAGGAGCTCAAGCTCATCCTCAAGGGCGATTCGGCCGGTTCGGTCGAGGCGCTGGAGGACTCGCTGGCCAAGATCGAGGTGGGCGACGAGGTGTCGCTGCGCGTCATCGATCGTGGTGTCGGCGCGATCACCGAGACGAACGTCTCGCTGGCCGCGGCCTCCGACGCCGTCATCATCGGCTACAACGTCCGTGCCCAGGGCAAGGCCACGCAGATGGCCGACTCCGAAGGCGTCGACATCCGCTACTACTCGGTCATCTACGCGGCGATCGACGACGTGGAGGCGGCGCTGAAGGGCATGCTCAAGCCGATCTTCGAAGAGAAGACGATGGGTCAGGCCGAGATCCGCGAGATCTTCAAGAGCTCCAAGATCGGCACGATCGCGGGCTGCATGGTGCTGGACGGCAACATCCGCCGCAACGCCAAGGCGCGCCTGCTCCGCGACGGCATCGTCGTCACCGAGTCCTCGATCGCGTCGCTGCGGCGCGAGAAGGACGACGTCACCGAGGTCCGCGAGGGCTTCGAGTGCGGCCTGACGCTGCATCACTACAGCGACATCAGGGTCGGCGACATCGTCGAAACCTACGAGATGGTGGAGAAGCCCCGCGACTGATCGGGAGGCGTTCCACCAGCGGCTGGCCCGGGAAGCACCAGTGCTCACCCGGGCCAGTCGCGTCCCACATCACCGAACCGAAAGTAGGAAGCGATGGGAAACCCCCGCTACATCAAGGTGGCCGAGCAGATCAAGGTCATCGTCGCCGAGATGCTGGACCGCCGGATCAAGGATCCCCGGCTGGGTTTCGTGACCCTCACCGACGTGCGGCTCACCGGCGACGGGCGTGAGGCGACCGTGTTCTACACCGTGCTGGGTGACGAGTCGGAACGGGTCGCGAGCGGCGCTGCCCTGGCCTCCGCGAAGGGTCTCATCCGCTCTACGGTCGGCAAGCAGCTCGGCATGAAGTTCACCCCGACGATCGAGTTCGTCCTGGATGCCGTCCCCGAGACCGCCGCCGAAATGGACGCCCTGCTCAAGGCTGCGCGCGCCTCCGACGCGGACCTGGCGGCCCGCAGCGCTGGAGCCAGTTATGCAGGCGAGGCGGATCCGTACCGCAAGCCCGCCGACGATGAGGCCGATCCCGACCTCGACGACGAGGCCTGACCCTGTGGCGACCTCGTCGGTGCTGCTCGCCGACAAGCCCGGCGGGATCACCAGCCACCAGGTGGTGTCCCGGGCACGCAGGGCCCTGGGCACCAAGAAGGTCGGACACGCCGGGACGCTGGATCCGATGGCGACCGGCCTGATGATCCTCGGCGTGGAGAAGGGCGCCCGGCTGCTCGGTCGCCTGACGGGGATGGACAAGACCTACGAGGCCACGATCCGGCTCGGGATGGCCACGACGACTGACGACGCCGAAGGGGAGATCGTCACGGCAGCGGGGGCACGGCTGGACGAGGTCGGCGCGGGGGTTGCGCCGGGGGTGGCGGCTCTGACCGGGACGATCGCACAGGTCCCGTCGGCGGTCTCGGCCATCAAGGTCAACGGGCAGCGCGCGTATGCGCTGGTGCGGCGCGGGGAGGAGGTCGCCTTGGCGGCCCGCCCGGTCACCGTCTCGCGGTTCGACGTGCTGGATGTGCGTTCCGGGGAGGATGCCGGCGTCGAGGTGATCGACCTCGATGTCCTCGTCGACTGCTCCTCGGGGACCTACATTCGTGCGCTGGCACGGGACCTGGGGGCAGGGCTGGGAGTGGGCGGACATCTCACCCGGCTGCGACGAACCCGGATCGGCCCCTTCCATCTTGCTCACGCGGCCTGGGACGCCACCCTGCCCGAGCTTGCCCCGGGTCAGTTGTACCCGCTGTCGGCCTATCCGCTCGGTGAGATCGCCCCCTTGCTGTTCCCCACGCTGGAGGCCACCGCCGAGGAGGCGCACGACATCCGGTTCGGGCGGGCTTTGGGCCGCAGGGTACCGGCCGACCCGACTGCGATCCTCCATGCGGGGGAGTTGTTGGCCCTCTATCGGCCTGAGGGGGCCGGTTCCGCACCGATCGCGGTCCTGGTTTAGGCTGGGGCGGCGTTGCGGGAAAACATGCGTCTGAACGCGCGAAGGAGTGACGTGGCAGGTTCCGTGGTCGTCATCGGGAACTTCGACGGGGTGCACCCCGGACATCGGGAGGTCCTCTCGGTGGCCCGGGCCACCGAGCCCGACCTTCCTCTCGTCGTGGTGACGTTCTGGCCTCATCCGGCGTCGGTGGTCCGGCCCGAGGGCGGCCCCAAGCTGCTCACCGACCTGGCCGATCGGGTCGCCCTGCTCCGAGAGGCGGGCGCCGACCAGGTGAAGGTCGTTGACTTCACCCGCGAGTTCTCCCAGCTCACGCCCGCTCAGTTCGTCGACCAGGTCATCCTTCCGCTGCATCCCACCCGTGTGGTGGTGGGGGAGAACTTCCGGTTCGGGCACAAGGCGGCCGGAACGCTCGCCACGCTGCGTGACCTGGGTGCGGGGAGGTTCGAGGTGACGGGGCTGCCGCTGGTCAAGGTGCGTGACGAGGAAACGTGCAGTTCCGCGGTCCGTGCAGCGTTGCATCTGGGTGATGTGCGCCACGCCGCCGAACTGCTCGGGCGGCCGTTCCGGTTCCGTGGCGTGGTTCAGCACGGCGATCACCGCGGCCGTGAGCTCGGCTTTCCGACCGCGAACCTTCCTGTCCCCGCCGCGTTCGCGGCGCCCGCCGACGGCGTCTATGCCGGGTACCTGACCCGGTTGGACGGGCGTGACGCGCACGGCGTCGCGTTGCCTCCTGGGCGTGCAGCCACCGCGTGGCCCGCGGCGATCTCGGTGGGAACCAATCCCACGTTCGACGGGGAGGAACACCGGGTGGAGAGTTTCGTGCTCAACCGCGACGACCTCGATCTCTACGGTGTCGACATCGCGGTCGATTTCTGCGACCGCATCCGCGGACAGGTCAAGTTCGCGGGGGTGGACGCCTTGATCGCCCAGATGGACGCCGACGTCGCTGCCACGCGTGTGGCACTGGCCGATCATCCCTGCGGGCGGCTCTGAGCCGCACTCGCGCGCCGTACCACTTTCCTGTGCCGTGGGCGCGCGGGAGAATGGACGCATGGAATGGGTGGCGGCATTGCTGGTGGTGGCGATCCTGCTGACACTCGCCGGTGCCTTGCGCGGCCGGCGCCGGAGTCCGCATGCGACGCGGCCGCGGGCGTCTACGCCGCTCGGCGTTCATCCCGATGATGTGCGTGAACTCGCCGAGGTCGCCGAGCGCCTGCTCCACGCCCACCGGGCCGAACGGGCCCGCCAGCTGATCGACCACGTCCACTCCATCCGGGCGCGCGGAATCCCGGTGCGAGGTATTGCGCCGATCGCGGCGGGCGACGAGTGGATCCTACGGTTCGCCGACGGCAGCGAGCTGGTGGTGGTGGGGCTGACCTCCCAGGCGCCCTGGCTGGTGGTGCGTCACCTTGTGGTCGGGACGGTCGCGCTGGAGGACCATCGCGTCGAGGGCGGGCGGCTTCTGCTGACCCTGCATGCGGGACAGCGGCGGCCCGAGTTCATCGCGCTCGGGGACGTGTGAGGTCTCTCAGCGAACGCGGAGGGACTTACGGAAGATGGCTTCGGTCGGGTCGTCCCCGATCGGGGCGTCCGCGTCGATGACCGACAGGTTGATGGCGCTGCGATGATCGCCGGTGGGGGTGTAGTCGAGGCTGACGTACAGCGGGATCGCGGCCGGGTTGTTGTCGGCCGAGACGCCCAGGAAGATCTCGTCGTAACCGAGGCTGCGGGCGAGCGCTTCGAGTTCGTGCGTCATCACGGCGCCGAGCCCCTTCCTACGAGCCGAGGGAACCACCCACAGCAGCTTCATCTCCGGGGCGAGGACCGAGGGATCGTCGCGTACGTCCAAGACGACGCGCCCCACCACTTCGCCGTCCAGCAGGCCGACGACCACGTAGAAGTCGCCTCGCTCTTGCTCGTCGAGGTAGGTGGCCGAGAGACCGCGCGTCTTGTCCGTCTCGTTGGCCTCCAGCGAGGGGAGGTCATCGCGCGTGGCAAGGCGGGCGGCGGCGACGGCGGCCGTGGGGTTTTCCGACATCACATCACTCCTGAACTGGCTCGTGTCGGACCAGTCTTGCCGATCCGTGGGTAAACACAAATCCGGTCTTGCCCCCCGGGCGAGCACGCCCTGCAGAACTGGGTCTTGGGCCGATAGGGTGAGCGCGTTCCTGCCAACGTTGTCGAAGGGCCACCCATGCACAGAATCGGACGAGTCGCCGTACCCCTCGTCGCCTTGCTCGCTCTGGTCGGGTGCAGCGCTGCCCCCACCACGACGAGCACCACCACGTCCGCTGCCCCCACATCCGTGGCTCCGGCAGCCCCCGTCGTGACCCTCCCGGCACCCGGGTCGAGCGTCGCCCCGTCTGACTTCGTGCAGACCCTGCGCACCGGACTGGAGAGCGTCTCAACGCTGACGACGACGATCGATGCCACGGTGACCGTCGGTGGCCAGAGCGTCACGATGGTGTCCGAGGCGGTGACGGACCGGAGCAACCCGAGCGAGGTCAAGACGGCGCTCACGACCACCGTCCAGGGGGTGACCAGCGAGGTCATCTTCGATGGGCACTACTACTACGCGCGTCAGCCCAGTGGCGACTGGATCAAGACGGACGCGACGGCGGCGGCGGGGGCCTCGGCTCCCAGCAATCCGGGTGATCTGGACGCGGCCTACCGCAGCTATGAGAAGTCCTTCAAGTCCGTTACCTACGTTGGACAGCAGACGATCGATGGTGTGGAGGCCGCTCACTACACCGTCGAAGCTGACATGGCCGCCTTGGGTGGAACCGACAGTGAATCCGAGCAGAGCATGACCATGGACGTGTATCTCGACGCCCAGAAGCGTCCTGTGCGACTGGAGCAGAAGTCCGACGCGACTCAGGTCACCCTCGTTCAGGGCAAATTCAATGAGCCGGTGACCATCACGATTCCCGCGGACGCCAAGGAGGCCTAGTCGTCTTGGGGCGCCTGGCTCTACTCGGACGCGGGCGCACAGGGACCCCCGTGGTCTGGCGGATGCCGCGGGGGCCATACTGGGCGGCATGACCCCCAGCGACAACATCCTCACGAACGACACGATCGTGGTCCAACAGACCAGCGCCGTCGTCGCCAATGACTTCGACCTCCTCGACCCCCAGGGGACACTCCTCGGGCGGGTGATCGGCCAGGACTCCATGGGGGCGTTCCTGTTCGCCGGGCCACGAGACTTCTCCGTGTCCAGTGCCGAGGGGACGCCGCTGCTCCGGCTGGTCGATGTCCCGGACTTCGGCTGCGACACGTTCGAAGTGACCTGGCCGGATGGACGCCGCTTGGCGACCCTCCAGAAGCGGTTCTCGCTGTTCTCGACGGCGATCGACGCCGTGGCCTACGACGGATCCCCGATCGAACTGCGCGGAGCCTTCGCCGACGTCGACTATCAGATAGCTGCTGGCGGCGAGGTGATCGGAACGGTGTCGCGCGCATGGGCCGGCTTGGGCGCCGCCTTGTTGGGGCACAGCCGCTACGTGGTGGTGCTGCACCCCGGCACTCCCGCACAGACGCGCCTGTTGGCGCTGGGGACGGCGATCGCCCTGGACCTGATCCGCAGAAAGCGGCGCCGCAGCAACGCTGGTTGAGGCCGCCCGCGAACGAAAGGTGGCGCAGTGGGGAGCCCCCCACCGCGCCACCATGTCGTGCGTGGTTAGCTGAGTTCCTTGATGTGGGTGATGACCTCGGCGACCGCCTGCTGCGCCGAGCCGTACAGCATCGAGGTGTTGTCGGCGAAGAACAGGGCGTTCTCGATACCGGAGTAGCCCGCGCCCTTGCCGCGCTTGATGACAATGGTCTGGCGAGCCTTGTCGGCGTCCAGGATCGGCATGCCGTAGATCGGGCTGGACTTGTCGGTCCGAGCGACCGGGTTCACGACGTCGTTGGCGCCGATCACCAGGGCCACGTCGGCCAGCGGGAAGTCCGCGTTGACCTCGTCCAGGTCGAAGATCTGGTCGTAGGGGACACCGGCTTCGGCCAGCAGAACGTTCATGTGACCGGGCATGCGGCCGGCGACCGGGTGGATCGCGAACTTCACGTCGACGCCCTCGGCCTCCAGCAGCTTGGTCATCTCGTACACCTTGTGCTGGGCTCCGGCGACGGCCATGCCGTAGCCGGGCACGATGATCACGTTCTCGGCGTAGCGCATCATCGCGGCGGCGTCCATCGCCGAGACCTCCTTCATGGTGCCCGAGGGGCCCTCGCCTGCCTGCGCCTCACCGGTGATCGGGGCGAACAGCACGTTGGTGAGCGGCCGGTTCATGGCCTTCGCCATGAGCTGGGTCAGCAGCGTGCCGGCCGCGCCGACCACGATGCCGGCGATGATCAAGGCGGGATTGCCCAGCACGTAGCCTTCGAGGCCGACGGCCAGACCGGTGAACGCGTTGAGCAGCGAGATCACGACGGGCATGTCCGCGCCGCCGATGGGGCTGGTGAGCGCCAGCCCAAGGATGAGCGACATGACGAAGAACGCGACGACCAGGAGCGGGTAGGGCCCGACGATCACGATCGCGATGCCAAGGCCGAGCGTCACCAGGGTGTGCAGCACATTGCCGAGGTTCTGCACCGGCCAGCGGACGGCCTTCTTCATCACGCCCTGGAGCTTGGCCCAGGCGAGGATCGAACCGGAGAAGGCGACCGATCCGATGAACGCGCCCAGCATGGCCAGCACGGCGTGCACGCCGGTCGGCGGCTCGGCGGAGGTGAACTCGACCGCGGCGATCAGCGCGGCAGCGCCGCCGCCCATGCCGTTGTAGATGGCGACCATCTGCGGCATGTCCGTCATCTTGACGACCTTGCCGAGGTAGGCGGCGATCCCGGCACCGATCGCCAGCGCGACGAGGCACAGCACCAGGTTGATCGTCTTTCCGGGGGCGAAGAACAGCAGGGAGCCGTCCTCACCTGCGATGAAGAACGTCGCGACGGTGGCCAGCACCATGCCCAGCCCGGCCCAGGCGATGCCACGCTTGGCCGTCTTGGGTGAACTCATCGCCTTCAAGCCGAGGATGAACAAGACGGCGACGACGAGGTAGACGCCGTTGATGACCCAGAACATCGGTTCAGGCCTCCTTCGAGGCCGGCTTGGCGTCGGACTTGGCAGCGAACATGCCCAGCATCCGTTCGGTGACGACGTAGCCGCCGGCGGCGTTCGCGGCGCCGAGCAGAACGGCCAGGAAGCCGAGCACGAGCTGGAACGGGGTGGAGGCGTGGGCGAGAGCCCACATGGATCCGACCAGCACCACGCCGTGCACGAAGTTGGACCCCGACATGAGCGGGGTGTGCAGGATGACGGGCACCCGGCTGATCACCTCGTAGCCGACGAACGCCGCCAGCACGAAGATGTAGAGGTAGAGCAGATCGATCATGCGGAGGCTTCCTCCTCGGTGGTGGGAACGTTCACGGGCTCGATCGGGGAGACCTCCAGGCCGAGCACCTTCGCGACGCCCGGGTGGACCACGGCGCCGCCGTGGGTCAGGGCCGTGCCGACGATGACGTCGTCGGTCCAGTCGATGGCGAGTTCCCCGTCGGTGATCATCGGCGAGGTGAAGTTGAGCAGGTTCTTGGCGAACATCTCCGAGGTGTGGACGGGCATGCGGGCGGGCAGGTTGACCGGACCGATGACCCGGGCGCCGCCCACGAGCATCTCCTTGCCGGCGACGGTGCCCTCCACGTTGCCGCCGCCCTCGGCGGCCATGTCCACCACGACCGAGCCCGGGCGCATGGCCTCCACCATGGCGCGGGTCACGATGACAGGTGCCTTCTTCCCGGGGACCGCGGCGGTGGTGATCAGCACATCCGACTCGGCGACGGCCTTCGCCAGCGCCTGCGCCTGCTGATCCTTCTCCTCGGCGGTCAGTTCACGGGCGTACCCGCCCGCCCCGGCGGCGCTGACGCCGGTGTTGACGAACTTCGCCCCCAGCGACTCCACCTGCTCGCGGGTCTCGGGCCGGACGTCGTAGCCGTGGACGACGGAGCCGAGCCGCTTCGCCGTGGCGATGGCCTGCAGGCCCGCGACGCCGGCGCCGATCACCAGGACGCGGGCCGGACGGATGGTGCCGGCGGCATAGGTGAGCATCGGGAAGAACTTCGGGGTCCGGGAGGCTGCGATCAGCACGCACTCGTACCCGGAGGCTGCCCCCTGGCTGGAGAGGATGTCCATGCTCTGGGCTCGGGAGATGCGGGGAAGGAGTTCCATGGCGAACGCTGTGGCGCCCGTCGCGGCCAGCGCGCTGGCGTGCTCGGCGCTCGCATAGGGCGTCAGCAGCCCCATCAACAGCTGGCCGGGCCGCAGCGCGGCCAGGTCCTCGGCGGACAGGTTGCCGATCGACCAGATGATGTCGGCGCGTCGCAACACCTCGGCCGACGTCTCGGCCCAGTCCACGTCCCCCAGAGACTCGGGGGTGGCGAACGACGCGTCGGTCGCACCCCGCTGGATAAGGACGCGGACGCCGATGGCGGCGAGTTTCTTGACGACGTCGCCGTTGATGGGCGATCGCGTCTCCTGTTCGCCGCTCGCGGGGATCCCGATCAGGACCGTCATGGGCTTCACTCCTTCATGGAACGACTCTGAAGCCATTCAACTACGGTTCGTCGTAGTAGGTCGAATCGTTGTCCATCCGGTTGTTCCTGCGTTCCCAGCAGGGGGAACGCAGGAGCCGCCCGGCACGCTAGGAGGGGGTCGTCCCGAGCCGCCCCGGCTGGCTGAGACGGGCGATGTGCAAGGTCAGGTAGGCCGTCTCATCGTCGGTGATCGGCTGCTCCAGCCGCATCGCCAGCACGTCGGCGACGCGCAGGGCGCAGCGGTGCGCCTGGGGGTGGCTGGCCCGGATCGCGTCCAAGAGCGCGGCCGAGTCGTCGGCGAGTTGCGTCCCGGAGTGCACCCGGACGAAGAAGTAGCGCAGGTGGGTGATGAAGCGGGCGATGTTCACCGACTCCCGCTCCAGGGGGCGGCCGTACTCGGATTCGATGATGTCGAACACCTGGGAGAACACGCCGGTCATCCGGTAGGTCAAGGCGAGGTTGCCGGAGTTGAAGGAGGCGTTGACCAGATGCAGCGCCACGGGGACCGCTTCGTCGCGGGGCAGGGCCAAGCCGAGCTGGTCGTTGACGGCGTCGACGATCTGCTCGCCCCAATGCAGTTCGCGAGGGTAGAGGTGGGCGATCTCGGCGCGCAGCGGAAACACGCCGGGGATGCCGTGCTGAACGCGTTTGATCGCGAAGCTGAGATGGTCGGCGAGTGCCAGCACCGTCGTCGAGGACGGCTCGCGCCCGAGCTCGGCCCACACTGGGGCGAGGGCCTGATCGACGACGAGGACGTGTTCGGGGGCGATGGCGGCCAGCATGGCGCCGAAGTTGTCGGCGTTGCGGCCGTCGTCGGGGACGAACACGCGCACCACTTTGGACTCGTCGACCGGCTGTCCCGGACGCGCCTGATAGCCGAGCCCGCGTCCGGTGAGGACCACCTCGCGGCCGTCGGCATCCCGGGCCAGCACCACGTTGGTGTTGAACACCCGCAGGATGTGCATGTTTCCCCCCCCTTCGTGGAAGCGATGGGGACGCCGGAGGATCCGGCGCCCCCGCGCGGTCAGTCGTGCAGGCTCGCGCCGTGGCTGGCGATGACGTCGGCGTAGTAGCCGAACGACTTCTTCTTGTGCCGGGCCAGGGTGCCCGACCCGTCGTCGTTGCGATCAACGTAGATGAATCCATACCGCTTGGAGAGCTGGGCGGTCGAGGCGCTCACCACGTCGATGGGCCCCCACCAGGTGTAGCCGCGCACGTCGACGCCATCCGCGATCGCCTCGCCGACCTGCAGGAGGTGGTCGCGCAGGTAGGCGATCCGGTAGTCGTCCTCGACGGTCGGGGTGCCGTCTCGTTCGACGAGGACATCGCGGGCACCCAGCCCGTTCTCGACGATGAACAGGGGCTTGCCCCAGCGGTCCCAGAACTGGTTCATCACGATCCGCAGCCCCGTCGGGTCGATCTGCCATCCCCATTCGCTGGCAGGCAGGGTCGGGTTCTGCACACCGCCCATGATGTTGCCCTCGGTGCGCACGCCGCCAGACGCGGCTTCGCACAGGCTCATGTAGTAGGAGAAACTGACGAAGTCGACCGTGTTCTTCGCCAGCGTCTCCCGGTCGGATTCGGTGATCTCCAGTTCGACCCCCGCCTCGGCCAGGGACCGCAGGAAGTAGCCGGGGTAGGCGCCGCGCACGTGGACGTCGCCGAAGGCGAGGTTCTCATGGTCGGCCTTCATGACGGCCAGCACGTCGGCGGGATCGGGGGTCAGCGGGTAGATCGGCATGGCCAGCACCATGCAGCCCACCTGGATCTCCGGGTTGATCTCCCGGGCGATGCGGGTGGCGGACGCCGAGGCGACCAGTTCATGGTGGATCGCCTGATAGAGCTGGCTGGGAGACAGCTCCTCCTTGGGCGTCCAGATTCCCCCCGACATCAGGGGGGCGTGCAGCACCGAGTTGATCTCGTTGAAGGTCAGCCAGTACTTCACCCGATGCCCATAGCGTTCGAACAGTGTGCGGGCGTAACGCTCGTAGAACCCGATCATGCGTCGGTCGACCCAACCGTCGTAGGTTCGGGCGAGGTGCAGCGGGGTCTCGTAGTGGCTGATGGTGATCATCGGTTCGATGCCGTGGGCCTCGAGTTCGTCCAGCAGCCGGTCATAGAACGCCAGGCCCGCCTCGTTGGGCGTCTCCTCGTCACCGCGCGGGAAGATGCGGGACCAGGCGACGGAGAAGCGGAAGATTCCGAACCCCATCTCGGCGAACAACGCGATGTCCTCGGCGTAGCGGTGGTAGAAGTCGATGCCGACCAGCTTCAGGTTGTCCGATGTGGGCTCGTCGCTCGGGGGAGCCATGATGCCCCGCGGCATCACGTCCTGGATCGAAAGGCCCTTGCCGTCGGCGTCATAGCCGCCTTCGTACTGGTTGGCGGCGACGGCACCGCCCCACAGGAAGCTGTCGGGGAAACGTTGTGTCATGGTGATCCTCTCGCGATGGTGGGGGTTAGAAGGCGACCTGGGCTGCGTCCGCACCGGCGGGGAGCGTCCCGACGGCTACGGGAGTCACGCCCGAGAACTGTCCGGTGTTGGTGACGATCACCACGGTGGTCGGGTCGTAGCCGGCGGCCGACACGGCCTCGAGATCGACGTCGCACAGCGGGTCTCCTGCGCCCACGACGTCGCCCTTGGTGACGTGCGGCGTGAACCCGGCGCCGCGGAGTTGCACGGTGTCGATGCCGATGTGGACGAGGACCTCCACGCCGCTGTCGGTCTTCAAGCCGAAGGCGTGTCCGGTCTTCATCGCGACGACGACGCGCCCCGACACCGGCGAGACGATGTGCCCGGACGTGGGGACGACGGCGAAGCCGTCTCCCATGCTGCCCGAGGCGAAGACCTTGTCGGAGACCTCGGACAGAGCGATCACGGTGCCTTCGACCGGGGAACCGAGGGCCAAGCTGCCCGCTCCGGGGGCTGCCGATGCGTCGGTGCGCTCTGCGGCGGGATCCTCGTCGGGGCTCTCGCGCGGACCGAAGAAGAAGGTCAGGCCGAAGCCGACCACGATGGCGACGGCGACGCCCACGAGCTGCAGCGTGAAGCTACCGACCTTGGTGTAGCCGGCCAGGCCCAGCAGCGACGGGAACACGAACTGATCCATGGCGCTGCCACCGGAGGCGGCGATGGCGCCGCCGATGGCGCCACCGGCGATGCCGAAGTAGAAGGGCAGCTTCAGGGGCAGGTTGACGCCGTAGATGATCGGTTCGGTGACGCCGGCGACGAAGCCGGACAGTGAACCGCTCGCTGCGACCTCACGGCGCTTGGCGCTGCGCGTGCGCACTGCGACGGCCAAGGCCGCCGCCGACTGGGCCAAGACTGCCGCGACGAGGGGCCCGCCGAGCACGGTGTAGCCCTGGGTGGCGATGTCGTTGAGCATGATCGGGACCAGACCCCAGTGGAGGCCGAACAGGACGAAGACCTGCCACAGGCCACCCATGATGGCCCCAGCGAACCAGGGCGCCAAGGCGAACAGGGCGGTGACACCCGTCGAGACGGCTTGGGCGGCCACGGTGGTGAGCGGGCCGATGGTCAGCAGGACGAGGGGAACCATGACGAGGATCGTCAGCAGCGGGGTGGTGAAGTTGCGCAGCCAGCTGGGCAGGACCTTGTTCAGCCCGCGCTCCAGGTAGCCCTGCACCCAGACCGCGATGATGATCGGGATCACCGAGGACGTGTAGGTCATCATGACCACGGGGATGCCGAAGAAGGTGACCGGGTCGGTACTGGAGGCCAAGGCGATGATGCTCGGGTACACCAGGGCTCCGGCGATGACCATCGAGGTGAACTGGTTGGCTCGGAAGCGCTTCGCAGAGGTGACCGCCAGGAACATCGGCAAGAAGGTGAACATCGCGTCGGCCGCGGCGTTGAGGATGATGTACGTCGTCGAGGCGGAGGCGAGCCACCCGAAGGTGGTGGTGAGCGCCAGGAATGCCTTCAGGAGGCCCGCGCCGACGAGGGGCCACAGGATCGGGAGGAAGACGGAACTGATCAGCTCGATGAACCGGTTGAGGATGCTGCCGGACGCTGTGGTCTGCTCCTGCGGGGCGTCCGTCCCCAGGTGTGTGATGGCCGTCATCTGCTCGTAGAGCAGGGGGACGTTGTTGCCGATGACGACCTGGAACTGTCCCCCGGCGCGCATGACCGTGATCACGCCGGGAAGTCTCTCCACAGCCGACTTATCGGCCAGGGCCTCGTCCTTGAGTGTGAAGCGGAGGCGGGTGGCGCAATGCGTCATCGATGCGACGTTCCCCTCGCCTCCCACGTTGTCCAGAATCTGTGGCGCGAGCGCCCTGTAATCCACCGCGGTGCCCATCGTTGGGTCCCTTTCTTTGCCTGAGAACGCAAAAAAGGCCTGAGAGCACCTCATGGTGCGTCTCAGGCCTTGCCTCGACAGCCGAGTAACAATCCCTAGG
>NZ_DAIOIA010000078.1:0-14419 GCF_036744435.1 Propioniciclava sp.
CCCGCCGTTCCCGCCCCCTGGCCCCTTCCCGCCCCCACCCCACGGCGAGCCGGGCGAACCCCTGCACTACCCGCGCCCCGACCCACGCGCCGCCCACCTGCTGGTGACCAACGCGGTGGTCGAGGCGCTGACCCCCCACGCCGCCGATCTCGCCGTGCCCCCCAGCACGGCCGCCACCGCGATCATCGGGCTGACCTTCGGCGCGCTCCACCTCACGGCGGCAGATCCGGCGCTCAGCACGCCCGACGAAATCGTCGACCTCCTCCTCCACGGAATAGCAAAGGACAACGCCTGATGCTCCTGTCCACCCTGAAGACCTACCTCAAGCCGTACTGGGGCAGCGTCGGGCTGATCGTGCTGTTTCAGCTGATCTCCACCGGCGCCTCCCTGTACCTGCCGTCGCTCAACGCGCAGATCATCGACGACGGCGTCGCCAAGGGCGACACCGCCACCATCTGGTCGCTGGGAGCGATCATGCTCGGCGTCTCCGCCGTCCAGATCCTCTGCCAGATCACCGCCATCTACTTCGGCGCCAAGACCGCCATGGGATTCGGCCGCGACATCCGCGCCGCGATCTTCGATCGAGTGCTGAGCTTCAGCTCCCGCGAGGTCAACCAGTTCGGCGCACCCTCGCTCATCACCCGGACCACCAACGACGTCCAGCAGGTCCAGCAGCTCGTCATGATGACGGCCTTCATGATCGTCCAGGCCCCCATCATGATGATCGGCGGCCTGATCATGGCGCTGCGCGAAGACATCGGGCTGTCGTGGCTCATCGCCGTCGCCGTCCTGGTCATGGGCGGCATCATCGGGCTCATCCTGCTGCAAGCGCTGCCCCTGTTCCGCTCGATGCAGACCCGCATCGACACCCTCAACCGGGTGTTACGCGAACAGATCAGCGGCCTGCGCGTCATCCGGGCGTTCGTCCGCGAACCCTACGAATCGGAGCGGTTCGCGGCCGCCAACCGCGACCTGACCGACACCTCACTGCGCGTCGGACGCCGCATGCTCACCCTGTTCCCCGTCGTCCAATTCGTGATGGCGGCCTCCTCGGTCGGCGTGATGTGGTTCGGCGGCCTACGCGTGGACGCGGGGGAGATGCAGATCGGCCAGCTGACCGCCTACCTCACCTACCTCACCATGATCTTGATGAGCGTCATGATGTCGACGATGATGCTGATGATCGCCCCCCGCGCCCAGGTGTGCGCCCAGCGCATCCAGGAGGTGCTCCGCACCCGCTCCAGCGTCGTCCCGCCCAGCGACGGCGTCACCGAGACGCCCGACCCCGGCCGGGTCGTCCTCGACCGGGTGACGTTCAGCTATCCCGGCGCCGAAGCCCCCGTGCTCCACGACATCAGCTTCGCCGTGGAACCCGGACAGACCACCGCCATCATCGGCTCGACCGGCGCAGGCAAGACCACCCTGGTGAGTCTCATCCCGCGCCTGTTCGACGCCACCGAGGGGGCGGTCAGCGTCGACGGCGTCGACGTGACCCGGCTCGATCCCCAGATCCTGTGGGGCTCCATCGGCCTCGTGCCACAGAAGCCCTACCTGTTCACCGGCACGGTCGCCTCCAACCTGCGCTACGGCAAACCCGACGCCACCGATGAGGAACTGTGGCACGCCCTCGAGGTGGCCCAGGCCCGCGACTTCGTCGAAGCCATGCCGGGGCAGCTCGACGCCCCCATCGCCCAGGGCGGCACCAACGTGTCCGGCGGGCAGCGGCAGCGGCTCTCCATCGCCCGGGCCCTGGTCCGCCGCCCCCACGTCTACATCTTCGACGACAGCTTCTCCGCGCTCGACGTGACCACGGACGCCCGCCTGCGGGCAGCCCTGGCCGGCGAGACCCGGGACGCCGCCGTCGTCATCGTCGGCCAGCGCGTCGCCACCATCGCGGGCGCCGACCAGATCATCGTCCTCGACGACGGCCGCATCGAGGGGATCGGGACGCACGAGCAACTGCTCGCGACCTGCCCCACCTACGTCGAGATCGTCGAATCCCAGTTCACCTCGCAGGAGGCAGCATGACCGACACCGCCCAGGAGACGTCACACCGCGTCGTCGACGCGCCCGAACGTCCCAAGAACGGCCCGCAACAGCGCGGCCACGGCCCGATGGGCCAGCAAGGCCCCTCCGAGAAGGCCATCAACTTCGGTCCGTCGCTGCGGCGGCTGCTCGGCAACCTCCGTCCCGAGATGCCCCGCATCGTCGTCGTGACCGTCCTGACCGCCGCCGCCGTCGTCGCCAACGTCCTCAACCCGAAGATCCTCGGCGAGATGACGAACCTGCTGTTCGCTGGCCTGCTGGGCAAGGACCTGCCCGCCGGCGTCCCGCTGGCGACCATCATCGAACAGTTGCGCGCCAACGGTCAGGGGACCTTCGCCGACCTGCTGTCCGGCATGAACGTCACCCCGGGCGCCGGCGTGGACTGGACGGCCGTGGCCGAGATCGGTCTGCTCGCCCTCGTCCTGGCCCTCGTCGGCGGCCTGCTGTCCTGGGGTGCCGGCTGGATGCTGAACACCGCCGTGCAGAACTCGGTCTACCGGCTGCGCCAGCAGGTCGAGGCCAAGCTCGGACGCCTTCCGTTGTCGTTCTTCGACCGGCAGCCCCGCGGGGAGCTCCTCAGCCGGGTCACCAACGACATCGACAACATCGCCCAGTCGCTGCAGCAGACCCTCAGCCAGCTCCTGTCGAACCTGCTCACCCTCGTCGGCGTCCTGTTCATGATGTTCTGGGTGTCGCCCGTGCTGGCGATCATCGCCCTCATCGCCGTGCCCGTCTCGCTGGCCGCCGCTGTGCTCATCGGGCGCCGATCCCAGGGTCGGTTCGCGGACATGTGGAAGTCGACCGGCGACGTGAACGCCCAAGTGGAGGAGGCCTACACCGGCCACACGCTGGTGAAGGTGTTCGGGCGTACCAAGGAGGTCGAGGCCGCCTTCGCCCGGGACAACGACTCGATGTACACGTCCTCCTTCGGCGCCCAGTTCCTGTCCGGCCTGATGATGCCGGTGATGATGTTCATCGGGAACCTCAGCTATGTGGCCGTGGCGGTCGTCGGCGGGCTGCGGGTGGCCTCGGGCCAGATGACGCTGGGCGACGTGCAGGCGTTCATCCAGTACAGCCGGATGTTCACCCAGCCGATCACACAGGTGGCGTCCATGTCGAACCTGCTCCAGTCGGGCGTCGCGTCCGCCGAGCGGGTCTTCCAGGTGCTGGATGCCGAGGAACAGATCCCCGAGCAGAACAACCACCTGCCCGTACCGACCCAGGGCCGGGTGGACTTCAACGGCGTCGAGTTCTCCTACACCCCCGACAAGCCGCTCATCGAGAACCTCGATCTGACGGTCGAACCGGGATCCACCGTCGCCATCGTCGGCCCCACCGGGGCGGGCAAGACGACGCTGGTCAACCTGCTGATGCGGTTCTACGAGCTCAACGGCGGCACGATCGACCTCGACGGCGTCGACATCGCGACCGTGCCGCGCGCGGAGCTCCGCTCCAAGATCGGCATGGTGCTGCAGGACACGTGGCTGTTCCAGGGCACGATCCGCGACAACATCGCCTACGGCCGCCCCGACGCGACCGACGAGGAGATCCGGGCAGCCGCCACCGCCACCTACGTGGACCGGTTCGTGCACTCCCTGCCGGAGGGCTATGACACGCTCATCGACGATGAGGGATCCAACATCTCGGTCGGCGAACGCCAGCTCGTCACGATCGCCCGCGCCTTCTTGGCCGACCCGGCAATCCTGATCCTCGACGAGGCGACCTCCTCGGTCGACACCCGCACCGAGTTGCTACTGCAACGGGCCATGAACGCCTTGCGGCAAGGGCGGACGTCGTTCGTGATCGCGCACCGGCTCTCCACGATCCGCGACGCCGACACCATCTTGGTGATGCGCGAGGGCAGCATCGTCGAACAGGGCAACCACGACGCCTTGATGGCCGCCCAGGGCGCCTACTACGACCTGTATCAGTCGCAGTTCAGCGGGCCCGAACTCACCGACGACGCGGCCTGATCGGGCCGGCGACGGCCGGGCCGCGCTGCCGCGATCCATTGTCGTAGGCCTCCCACCGCCCGAGCTGAGTGAGCATCCGACCGCGCTGCACCACCACTTCCAGGCCCAGCTCCCGTGCCGCCTGATTGAGCAGCTGGGTCTGCCGCTTGGACAGGCTGATGACGCTGGCCAAGGTGCCCGGTTTGACCACGCAGCGGCGACCGTTGTCCCACGCATGGTGGCGGGTCAGGACGTCGCGATGCATGGCGATCGCCACCGGCACCGTGAACGCGAGCCAGTGCTCACGGCTGCCTCACACCGGGATACGGGAATGCGCGCCGGCGGGGGCGTCGGCGCGGACGCCGACGTGCTGGTCGGCCCGCCCGCGTCCCTCGGGCAGATGCCGGGGGAGAAGGTCGGGCCGCTCAAGGGCTTGCTCCAGCACGTAGCCGGCCGTCTCTGGGGTCGCCGCCCGATGCCGGTTCAGGGGGTGACGCAGCGCGCCCCGCTCACGGCCTGGCCGTGCCAGGGCGAGCGGGTAGGAGATCCGGTCCCGGACGTCGTCGCCCACCAGGTTTCCCACCAGGTCACTCGTCACACGGATGGTGGTGAGCTGCTCGGTCATGCGCGGGCTCGCAGCCGGTTCGCCAGGGCGGGCTGAACAGCACGGTAGAGGGCGCGCTCCAGCCCCGGGGTGCTGGTGACGCGGACGGCTCGCACGACCTCGGCGGAGGTGTAGCCGACGTCGAGCAGCCAGGCGACCTCAGCAACCAGCTCGTCACCGCTCAGCGGACGCCTGCGTTAAGCGGCGCCGGCGACGCGTTCTTGGCGGCGCTGCAGGATCTCCGTGCACGCGCCGCACGCATGCGCGGCCGCGAGGTACTGCGCCTGGGAGCGCCACTGCGAGCAGCGCGGGCACTGCCGCAACAGGGTGCGGCATCCGCGACGCGCGGATGAGCGTTTCTTGCCCCCTGGTGAGGACATGGTTTGTATAGGCAGCAGGAAGCCACTTCCTCTGGTAACGAGGGTTCGCAATCAGTCGGTCCCCAGGCAGGGACCCACAACTCGGAAAACCTCCCGTTGGCGCGGGGTCGTTGTCAGGGCATTGCCCTGATCGCGGTCATCGGCAGGCTCTCCTGGGAGTCACTGCTGGCCGCACCGCGGCTCGCTTTGAACCTTGCGTCGGGGTTAGGAGCGCCGAACAGCTGCGTCTCGATGTAGGCCTGACGAGTCATCCCCGCCTCGGCGGCACGACGGTTCAACTACTCGACGTGCTCATCAGTCGCCTCAAATGGCAGATGTCGCTTGCGCCGCCCCGCCGCGCTCGGCGGCCGCAGACTGCGCGGCAAGGGCGACGACCCCTGGCTGTGCGTCTGCGTAATACCCTCATGCAGCCCATCCAACCGAGCACGCGTCCTCGGCTCGCCGCCGGGACTCCTCGGGACTGATGCTCATGATGACGACTCCTTGAACAGTGGTCGGGCTCTGGGTGGGCGTCTCGCGAAAGCGACCCAGGGAAGCGATCTCGCCACGCAGCACTCGACCCGCCACCGCCTTAGAGATTCCCGTCAACGCCGCGATCACCGCCTGTGTGGCCCCCGCACTCGCCATCTGGTGAATCAGGTGTTCGTTCACCGTTGCTGGGCCGGCCAACCTGTCGGCCTTTCGCCTTCGCGGCCACCAGCGCTGCCCTATGCGCTCCACGACCAACTCGCGCTCGAACTGGGCCGCGGAGGCGATGACATGGAACGACATCCGGCCGCCCCGCGTCGTGGTGTCCAGAGCCTCAGTAGGGCTGCGGAACTCGATGCCCCGCCGGCCAAGTTCGTCCACCACGGAGACCAGATGAGAGACCGACCGGCCCAGACCGTCGAGCGTCCAGACTGTCAGGACGTCGCCGGCCTCCAAGCCGGCGAGCAGCTGCGCAAGACCAGGGCGATCCTCGCGGGTGTCGGATGCGTGGTCCGTCACGATCCTGTCGGGCGCGATGCAGGCACGACGTAACGCGTTCAACTACAACCCCGCATCCTGATCGGTCGTCGATCTCGCGCGCAGCCCCATACTCTCGTCATCCCTGCCTCCGTTCGAAATACACATCCTGAGATGAGTTTCGAGTCAGGAGCATTTCGAGTCAAGGATTCGAGTCGAGCGGGCACGCTGCGAGGAAGTGTCAAAAGGATGGTCGGGAGGAAGATCCAAGATCGATCATCATCGAGCCAGGGCATGCTGTGTCGCCCAGAGCAGCGCCCCCACGCACGCTCCATGACTGCTGCCCCGCACTGCCGGCGGACGCCAACGACCCGCAGCCCACGCGGGGGGAAACCCCTTGCATAGGTTGTTTCCGCTCGGAAGAAGCGGATCTGGCACCCCTAGCGCCAGCTACGAGAAAACCGTGGCCACCGACCCCCGCTTCAGATACAAATGTTGACGAGTCGTACCCGATGGCAGCACACGCACCTGCGGCACGATTCTTTCAAGATTGCAGATATTCACGAGAGGATTGAACTATGGCTTGGAGCTGGAGTGACATTTACCCGCGCAAGACTTATCCCTACGCTGGCGGAACCCAGTGCGGCGAGGATACGCTGCCCTCATGGGGAAAGACCGCAAAGGTGGATAACGCCACCGTGAACGGCGCCTGCGGGCCGCAGCAGTGGTATTCGGATGGCAATCTGCATGGTCGCGGAAGCGCCGTTAGTCGCATTCAGCGGACGCTCAACGCCAGGCGAAACGCAATTCAGCTGCCCACGGGAGTGAGCTTCCCGGGATTGCTGAACGTCGACGGGCAATACGGCACCAAGACGGTAGAGATGGCCAAGTTTGTGCAGACTTTCAGCAACCTCAGTGTTGATGGCTACGTTGGCCAGAACACGTGGAACCTTCTCAAGAACTACGAGTGACCCTCTAGGTTCTCGTAACATATCAGTTGAGGGTGGCGCGGCCCGGTGGGCTGGCCACCCTCAACTGCTCTTCGCATGCACAGACGACCGGTAGACCGCGAGCCGCGTCTTATCTAGGTGTAACTCAAACGCCGTTACTGTCCGGCGAGGCAGTCCAAGGCGGCGCGGTGTGCGGCCGGGCCGTCTGCGAGGGCCACACCGGCGTGAGTGTGGCTCCCCGGCCACCCGCCTCCGATCGTCGTGAAACGCTCACCGTCGGTCACCATCGCTTCAGGATCGCCGTACTCATTGCAGTAAGCCACGACCGACAATCCCTCGGGCAGATCAACCGCGACCACGGACCCGTCGGCATCGCCGAGGTATGCCACCTGGTGACGCTCGGATACATGGGGAGCCCGGCACGCGAAGGTCAGGGACGGGTCCGAGGGTACGAATCTCAGCACAGTTCCCAGGGGGCCCAGAACTGCACCCGGCGTGGGGCCAACGGGCAGCTGCGTGCCCGGCATGTAGGTGACTGAGGGTGTCGGCACCGGGGTCGTGGTTGCGCTCGTCGTCGCCATAGGCCCCGGCGTCACAGGCCCCGTGGTTCGTTCGATGATGGTCGGCTCCGGCGCTCCAGTGCAGCCGACCAGGAGGAGTGACGCAGCGATCACGGACAAGGCAGGTGGGCGCATGGTTCCAAGTTTACCGGGACGCCAGGCCGGGCGTTCGGGATCTTGTCGAGGTAGGTCAAACCATCGGTCGTTCCTTGGTCCTGGCGCGCCGTCATTGGAGGGCCGTGGAGGCCGGTCTACGCGGGTTCCAATCTGCCCGAGCCTCTTGTTGGATCTATCCGGAGGTAACGATTCGTGCTCATTGTCACTTGGTGAAGACACCACAGGGCCCAGCATCTGCGTCTTGGACTGCTGAGCTGATCGGCACCCCAATGGTGCGCTGCTGGGTATGACGTCTAGGAACGTTGGTCGAGTCAGTGTTCCTCAGGCCACTCAGCCAGGTGCGCCCCCGCACGAGCGGGTACTCGGGCCCACTATCCGCTGAAGACGTTCGTTGAGTTAAAGCCTATCCCTCAGCTGCTCTGCTTGCCCAATGAAGACCACCAGGGGAATGCCCAAGGCCTTGGTCAACGCCACGAGGGTATCGATCTTTATGTCCCTCTCGGGCTTCAGCACACGCGCCAAAGTTCGTTCCGGAACGCCCGCCCTCTCGGCGAGTTGACGGTAGGTGATGCGACGTGCGGCCATTTCTGCGCGCAGGGCTGCCGCAACCGCCTCGGTCATGTCCATACGGGCAGCATACAACTTGCATTCGGCATTATCCATGCCTAGCGCGATCAGAGCTCCCGCTTGCCGCAGGCCGTACGCCTGCCGCGCCCGACGTTCAGCGCTGTCGTGTCGGCCGTCGAGGCGGCGCATGTGCACGTGCCGCACAGCGCTGTCATGGGCGGGCAGCGGGTCAGACTGAATAGCACGACGTGCTCCAAACCCTCTGTCGGCGGTGACCACGCCCGCCCAGTCCTCACTCCACGGTCAAGGTTGGGCATCCACCCGACCCTCGGCAGGGGGCGACGCGAGACAATACGGCCAGGGCGAAATTCCATTGGATGACGGCCCAGCCGGCGCGACGTCCGCGCCCGCCACCACTCGCATGACGCAGCTCAAAAAGGGAACCAGCGCGTGTGTCGTGGCCGTGATACGTCTTGCGCCAGTGCCCGCGGTATGGCCCGTGGCGGTCCCGCGCAGTACCCGGACGGGTCAGGCCACCGTCGATTTGGGAGTGCGCAGCACCTCGGCAGCCTCACGGACTGACAGATCCGCATCCTGGGGCTCTGTGGTAGCACTATGGAGGATCGCGTCCTCCAGACAAGGTCACGATGACGCAAGGGGATCGTTCGGTTCAGCGCGTTGCACTGAAAGTCTGGACTAATCCCTTGTAGCGCGCAGCCCCCCATCGCCGCTGCGCTTCCGCAAGACAAAACCGAGCAGCGACGCAAGTGTGCAGGCAATGAAAAGGCTCAAATAAACTGCCCAATCGCTCTGCCTCAAGACCCGAGGCTCAATCTCATCAGCGAGGACCCTCAATGCTAGCCACAGGCGGAGCGTTCCATATACGTAGGCCGCCATCAGCAATGCGAAGCGCACGATTAGAAATCGTTGGCCCTCCACCAGCCATGACAAGTAAATCCACAGAATCAGGCCCGATACCAACTCCGCAGTGGCGCCACCGAAGAAACCGTGCAGGCCACCAATCACTCCGGCTAGTATACCCCATAGAAAAGCAATACAACAGGCGAAAATCGCGATGACTGGGCTGGGGTGCGGATGGACTCTAGGTCGCCGCCAACCAAAAGGGCCGCTCGGAAGGAGCGTGGCAAAGACTAGATGTCCGACCACCAAGAGTGCAGCGCCACGCCACCAAAGATGCCATGCTGCAATTAGGGCTGAATGGTCTTCTAAGGTGCCGCAGGGAGCATACTGACATGCTCCCCCTGATGGCCGATACTCTGGCTGAAGAGGGCCAAGAGATGCAGCTTGCAGGCACATCCAAAATCCATAGCTGAAGGCCGCTGCCGCGACACCGATAGGCGCCATGCGAACAAGGCGCCCACGCTCCACTCGGAGACTATCTGACACCGCGCCCGGCCGTCCCTGCTAGGGATTCTGCGATCCTTCCCAGCCTGGGGTTACTTGGCAACATGGATATCTCGAAATGGGTCTCGTTCACGTTGCCCGCCGCGCTGCCGCTCCACCGCACTGCACCCTGGGTGCTGCTCACAATAGACTGCACCACCTCACGCTCGAACAAGTAAAATGCTCCGCGGCCTCGACTGTCACCCCAGCTCGAGCCGATGTCTATTGCAGTCCCAGACCGGTGATTGTCTCCGTGACCTGTCGTCCCTGAAGTGAAGTGCCCGACCACATCCCCAGGAGTCAGAGGTCTGACCTCGTAGTGTATGCGCTGAGCCACGTACAGCAGTATCGTTGCTGCCGCACCACTGGCCGACGTGAAGGCCGCTTCTGAGCCAGGTATGCGCCGGGTGGCAACGTCCCCCCCTGCATCAGCCTCAAGCTCAATGGGCCATCCGTTAGCGCTCCGGCTACCTGGCCTGACCCGCTTTTCCCATTGCAGGCCTTGTCGAGCTTGCCGTTCCAAATCTCTTTGCCTTCGCACCTCGTCTGAAGTCGGTGCTGCGAAAGAGATCGCCGGGACAGCGAGCGTCAGTGCTGCGCCAGCTGCAATGATTGCGACGCCTCGTCGGCTATACAGAGCATTCGGGGAAGTCTCGGGAGGCGTGTCGTTTGTCTTGTGGTTCATGGGATGCATCCTTTCGAGTACCAGTGTTACTGGGGTTCAGGCCCGAGCAGGCATGTTGAACTTCTCATAAGCGTGGTAGAGAGTCATACATTTCCTGCTGTACTCGTAGGCTTGGGGTCCAGTCCCGTTGTATCGAGCGAATAGGCCTTGAGTTGTGGCGTCAGTAATTCTGTAGTTAATCCCATTCGGCAGTCCAGCCAAGATCGCCGACCATAGATGCACGATGGCCACAATGTATGCAGCATACTCGCGATCATTGTTCAGTCTATTCCAAATCTCATATCTCTGCCGTCCGGGAGATGGGTCACGGACCACGTCTTGAATGAGGCCCGCTTCGATGCAAGCATTTAGCGCATTAATGGCGGCCTCCCCGAAACACTGCCCAATCCCAGTTGACGAGTCGCTCGTCGAACCGCGTCCTGTTGTGTAGTACTCCATCACTAAGGCGTCAGCAGCTACATCTATCCAGCTAGTTGTCTTGCTCTCGTATGTGATGGTAGCCTGGAGAATGGACTTCCTAATTTTGAATCCTTGGGAAAGCTGTGTCAGGATTGAATCAAGCGAGTAGATAATGTCGGTGACGACGATCTCTCTGCTGTTGGGGCCGCCCACATCGAGAGCCTCTCCGATCGCCTCGAGTGCTAGGAACACCTCGTCTTTGAGTTGTGGCCACTGGCTGCTCGGCATGAGCACGTCAGGGCGTTCGTCCGCAGGTGGCGGCGCGTCGATTGCGTACTGCCCTTCGTCTCGACCGGAGTAGATGTTGTTATCGATCTCAATGTACCCGGCTCCTGAACCCACTCCTATGGTAGAGATCTGGTCATAGGCCCAGTTCTTGGGGAGGGTGTACCCCATATTCGCTGAGAAACCGTAGGACATTCCGCACACGAAACTCGCCTCGGCCAGGCCAAGATTTGAAAGCGTAATGCAGGCGAGACGTGGAGCATAGACCCCTGCTCGATACCGGCTGCCCGCGGCGGCCAATGAAGATTTGATCCCCTGGAAGTGGGGCACCAGCCGAGAAGTTATTTCACCGCCCAGAATGTCAAAGTCAACCGCGAAGTAGATGATGGTACCGGGCTTGAATCCGTGGTGTCGCGCCCATTGGTCTGCGTAAGCTCCATCGATGTACCCCTTGGCCTCATTGAAGTACGTGGCGTAGTTGCCTGAAGTTTGATAGATGGGAAATATGCGAAGTCCAGCCTCGAGGATGGTCGCAATCTCCCCGGATTTGATAGCCTTATCTAGCGTCCCGACTCCCACCGTATTACAGAGGTATCGCCCCACCACCCTGTAGCCCGCAGAATAGAGAGTCGCAGCCTTTTTCGCGTCAATTTCCGTAATCGAGTCACAGGCTTCACCCTTACGGCTCGTGTCGCCGCAGGAAACCAGTAGCGACGCCCAGGTGGAAAAGTCGACACGGCCGGTGATTGGAAGGCGACAGAACTGTTGAAAATTGCTAATAGTTGAGGCAGTGGACGCGGAGAATGTACCTGAGAAGGTGACTCCATCAAGAGCGTTGAAGATCATAAGGGCATTCGCAAGTTGCGCCCATACCCCTTGAGCACCAAGGGAAACTACCTTTCCCGCAAGTCCGGCCTTGGTGGCGGGGCCAAAGGCCCCGTTCGCCACACTGTCGGACATGCCGAGCTCGTACTGGATGGCATAGAGTATCGCTTTTTGGGCATCTCTTGAATATACGCCGTCGCAGGGGATCACGAAGTAGTTGGCGCGAGGTAAATATCTGCCGTTCATCCATTGCTGCACTTCACGTACCTCGTCGCGACCACTAGTAAGTCGCACGTATGCATCCATGTTGAACATGGCCTGTATGACCTTCGGCGCTGCTCCTAGCATGCCTTGGGTCCCAAGTCCGATGTTTAGCTTCAACTTGGTGAATGCCGCCTCCAGCCCTGGCCCGTATACCCCGTCAATTCCGCCGGCTACGTACCCCTTGCAGTAGAGTGCCGCTTGAATTATTTCGGTAACCTCGGGCCTTGCGGTAGATTGGTCGTAAACTGGGTGTTGTTGCTGTAGCCGAGTTAGGGTTAGTGGAGTGAATGAGTTGGACCGTTCCGCCTCTCCCATGCCGAGTTGGAACTGTAGACATCGTCTCAGCCCGTACATGACTGTCCAAGAAGTCGATCCATCAACGATTAGCGTGGGGATTCCAGCGACCGTCTCCGCGTATCGGTGGACGAGCCTCTGAGCGTCCTCGACTCGGGGATCTGCCATGCTACTCCTTGGATGCTTCTGTGTCCGACTGCAAGAGGCAACGACATGTCATTGGCGTTGGTTCTCCGTCCCTTGGATGCTAGCGGTAAGGGGACGCCACCGCCGCTCACAGAGACAAACGGGTCAAGATCGGCTACGCATACGTGCGCTCGATGGTCGATGATGACGGTCGGCGAATTGGCCGAGCGAGTGGGTGACTTGGGTGGAGATCTGGCTCGACCATGTCGAGAGGTCCCCGCCACTCACCTGGTCGGCTCGGCGACCGGCGGCTCATTTCGGGCGGTTCGGGAGATCGATGTCGAGATGTGTGGGCGGTCTCGCGACTCGGCTGAGCGACTGCTGCGGGCGCTCAAGCGGCAGGATCGGCGCTCCGCGCCCCCGACCTTGCACATCACACTTGCTCGCCTAGACGAGGCAGCACGCGGCGAAGCCGCTCGAACCGGTCCGGCCAGCCTCGCTTGAGCCATGCGGCACGACCTTGTCGGGTCCGCACACAGTGCCTGCAGCCTGGCTTGGGCGGGGTCGCTGGGGATCTGTTGGCGAGCCAGGTAGGACCATTGCGGCAGGGGGCTGACGCCCGAGCGTCTGATCACGTCGGCTTGGGCGTAGGCGTTTCACGCGGTCGCGAGCCTCCTCGAATCGGACGACCCACAGTTCCGTCGACGTGGCCTTGGTGTGGCAATCGTGCAGGCCCGGTGATGTGCACCGTGCCGATGCTCGGGCCGCCTGGTTGGTCGAGCCCGGTGGTCCCAGGAGCCGTCGTCGACGAGCAACTGCGGGGCGATGAATGCGGGCAGGGATTAGTTGCAGTGGGATTTGCAGCTACCACGCGCCAGCAAGGCCGGCCAGGAACCTGTAACCACCGCCACCGGGCCCTCACCGACACACATCATCGCGTGAGGGAGTCAGCTCGCTTCGAACATCTCGCCAGTCGCGCCATCAATCGATACCGCAGCGACCGATCAGGCGCGCACGTCCAGATCAACACTCGTGCGCTCAGTGAAACACTGGGGCCTCCCACAACTGTCGGATAGGCCGAGCAGGCGCCTCCTACTCGGTAACCCACGGATCTCTGTGAGCGAGGCCCGGCCCGCACCCCCTCATCCGGAGAGGTCACGCATACTGTCTAGCCCACTGATCTCGGTGATCGCGGTATCGCTTCGAGCGGATGGGTCCCGCGGGGGGGGCGTCGTTAGTTGGTTGCGGCTCGGCAGCCTCGCGGTCCTTGGCAAGGTCACGGCGCATACCCTCGACCTCCACCCGCACCCTCGCCGCCTCGGCGGCAGCTTTCGTCACGCTAACGATCGCTGTGGTGATGGCGCCTATGAGCGCCGAAAAGGCGCCGACAAGAAGCACGAGCTGTTCAACTGTGAGACTAGGCAAGAGAGGAACCTTTCGAAGAGTTGAGGCGGAGTTTCCGATAGAACATGGCTGCCCAATACGGCAACTATGAGCCAGAGTTTGGGCCATGCAGGGCTCCACGGGTGCTCAAGTCTCATAGCTGGCACCGCCATCGCGCTCACGCGACCCACATCACAAGGCCTTGACTCCTACGGCCAACGCAGCCCAGGTCACGAGGGGGCCAGCCAACGCTTCTTGTCGTCGTGGGTGGAGCGGCACTTCTCGCAGCACGGCGTGTCGTAATGGGCATTAGGCATGCCACCTGAGCTACTCTTCTGCCACTTTGCGGGGTTCGTGCGTGTTATGGTCATTACCGTAGCCCGTATGGTCATTGTGGTTCTGGCTCGGCGCGTAGCCGAGAATGTGGCGCAGGTAATTGGAGACGCCAGCCTTCCTGCCCAACAGGTTGCACTAAAGGCCCATATTTCAAAGGCGGCACTGAGGCGGCGTCTTCGCGGCGAAGTGGCCTTTAGTGTTCGCGAACTCGAAGCAATTTCCGAAATCCTTGATATCTCGATCCGTGACCTCATGCGCGGTAGACAAGCGCGCGCTAAGGGTGCAGCCCCACCTAGC
>NZ_DAIOIA010000079.1:0-5536 GCF_036744435.1 Propioniciclava sp.
CTCCCCCAGGACGCCGCGCGCCCCGCGGCCCCACGGGTGCGCGACGACGGCGACGCCACCCGCCCGCTTCACCAGTCCGACGGCCTCCAGCAGCGGCGTCGCGTAGCGGTCGACGAAGGCGGGGCCCGCATCGTCGAGGAAGCGTGCGAACGCCTCATCGCGGTCCCGGACGTACCCGCGCGCCACCATCGCGTCGGCCAGGTGCGGCCGCCCGACGGAGACGCCGTGTGCCTGGGCCGACACATCGTCGCTGGTCAGCGGGTAGCCGAGGTCGGCAAGCTTGGCGATCATCGCCGGAACCCGGCCGTCGCGTCCCTCGCGGACCCGTGTCAACTCGGCAGACAAGGCCGGATCATCCACGCGAGGCCCGTAGGCCAGCAGATGAACCGAGTGGTTATCCCACCGGGTGGAGAACTCCATGCCGCCCAGCACGACCACCCCGACGCGCGCCCCCGCACCCTGTGCTTCCGGCACACCATCGAACGTGTCGTGATCGGTCAGCGCGATCGCGTCCAGCCCCGCCTCGGCGGCGTGCTCGACGAGGACGGCGGGAGCGTCGGTGCCGTCGGAGACCGCGCTGTGGGTGTGGAGATCGATCCGCATGCCCGCAGTCTGCCCCATCGGCGCCCTACACCAGCAGCGTCCGGACGGTCCGCAGGGCCACCGACATCCGCGCCAGCGTCGCCTCCGCATCGGTGATCTCGGCGAGTTGAGCCGCCTCACGCGCGACGCCGCCGACCGCGTCCTTCCAGGCCGCGACGATCTCCGCCGGGTCCGTCGACGCCGCAGCGGTCAGCAGCGCCGCGCGCGTGAGCTCGGTCTGGAGCGTGGTCAGGTCGTCGCGGAGGGCGGCACGCGCCATGGTGTCCCAACGCGTCGACCGGTCCAAGGCGTTGACCCGCTCGAAGACCACGTCGAGCCCGAGCGTGGCCGAGAGGGCGAAGTACACCCCCGAGACCACCTCCAGCGGCCGGTCCAGGGCCCGGGCCAGGTCCACGATGGGCAGCGCCTGATGGGCCCACAGCGCCCGCGCCGTCGCGTCCGCGATCTCGGTCGGGACCCCCGACTCCTCCAGTGCCGCCACCTGCTCCGCCATCGCCGCGCGCTGTCGGGTCGTCGCGTGGTCGGTGAACGTGTGCAACACGGCCCGGACGCCCTGGGTGAACGTTTCCGCCTCGGCTCGAATGTCCAGGTCGCCGCGTCGGTTGTGGAGCAGCCACCGAGTACCCCGCTCGATCATCTGCTGCAAAGCAGACCTGACGCGCAGTTCGGCCGGCGCCCCCAGGTGCAGTCCCGGCAGCTTCAGCTCGAACCGGGCCACCGCGAAAATGGTGCGGGCCGCCAGTTGAGCCTTGATCACCTCCGTGATGTCGGACGACGTCTCCTCCGACAGCCGGCTGAAGGCCGTGATGCCCTGGGAGTTCACGAACCGGTTGACCGTCACCATCGTCACGATCTCGCGATGCAAGGGGTGCCGGGGCATGTCCGCGGCGAACCGGTCGCGCAGTTCGGGCGGGAAGTAGGTCACCAGCCGATCCGCGAGATAGGGGTCGTCGGGGAGAGGCGAGGCATCCACGAGCCGCTCGAGATAGATCTTCGTCCAGGCCAGGATGGAGGCCAACTCGGGGCGGGTGAAGGCGATCGCGTCGCGGATGCGACGTCCCATGTCTTCGCGCCCCGGCAGCCCCTCCAGGTCGCGGTCCAGGCCCGCGAACCGCTCCAGATGCTGCAACCAGGTTTCGTAGGCCCCCAGCAGGGACGGTCGCTGTGCCTGTTCGACGGACAGGGCGATGTTCTGATCCACGTTGTGGGTCAGCACCAGGTGCGCGACCTCGTCGGTCATCGACTCCAGCAGCGCCACCCGTTCCGGCGCCGACAGTCGTCCCTCCCGGACGGCGGGCTGCAGCAGGACCTTGATGTTGACCTCGTGATCGGAGGTGTCCACCCCGGCGGAGTTGTCGATGAAGTCGGTGTTGATCCGGCCACCCGCCCTGGCGTATTCGATGCGACCCCGCTGGGTCCAGCCCAGATTGCCGCCCTCACCGGCCACCCTCGCCCGCACCTGGGCGCCATCGACGCGGACCGCGTCGTTGGCCTTGTCACCGACGTCCGCGTGGGTCTCATCAGCCGCCTTGACGTAGGTGCCGATGCCGCCGTTCCACAGCAGATCGACCGGCGCCAGGAGGATCGCCCGGATGAGCTCAGTCAGGGTCAACGCGGAGGTGCCCGGGTCCAATCCGAGCGCGGCGCGGACCTGGCTCGACACGGGGATCCGCTTGGCGGTGCGGGCGAACACGCCCCCTCCGGGCGAGATCAGCGCCGGGTCGTAGTCGGCCCAGGTCGTGCCCGGCGTGCGGAACAGGCGTTCCCGCTCGTGGAAGGACGCTGCAGCGTCCGGCTCGGGGTCCAGGAAGATGTGCTGGTGGTTGAAGGCCGCCACCAGCCGGGTGTGTCGCGACAGCAGCATCCCGTTGCCGAACACGTCGCCCGCCATGTCACCGATGCCGACGCACGTGAAGTCATGGGCCTGGCAGTCCAGGCCGGCCTCGTAGAAGTGCCGCTTCACCGACTCCCAGGCACCCCGCGCGGTGATCCCCATCCCCTTGTGGTCGTAGCCGACGGACCCGCCGGAGGCGAAGGCGTCGCCCAGCCAGAACCCGCGCCGCACGGCGATGTCGTTGGCCAGGTCCGAGAAGGCTGCGGTTCCCTTGTCCGCCGCCACGACCAGGTAGGTGTCGTCGCCATCGTGGCGCACGACTCTCGCCGGCGGGACGACCGCACCGCCCTGGAGATTGTCGGTGACGCTGAGCAGTGCGTCCACGAAGATGCGGTAGCAGGCCTGCCCCTCCTCCAGCCAGGCGGCGCGATCGACGCGCACGTCGGGGAGCCGCTGCGGCACGAACCCGCCCTTCGCGCCCACCGGCACGATCACCGTGTTCTTCACCATCTGTGCCTTGACCAGTCCCAGCACCTCGGTCCGGAAGTCCTCGGGGCGGTCGGACCAGCGCAACCCGCCTCGCGCCACGTCCCCGAACCGCAGATGCACGCCCTCGACGCGCGGGCTGTAGACGAAGATCTCGTGGGCGGGCCGCGGCTGGGGCAACAACGCGAGTTCGGTGGGATCGAGCTTGAACGCGAGCGCCTCCTGCCCCGGCACGAACGCGTTGGTGCGCTGCATCGCTCGTAGAACGGCGACGAACAGCCGCAGGATGCGGTCCTGGTCCAGGCTGCTCACCTCGTCCAAGCCGGACTCGATGGCGGCGAGGGCGCCCTCGAAGGCCACGCCCTGGGAGTCGGGGCCCTCGCCGCGATCCGGGTCGAACCGCAGGGCGAAGGCGTTGACCAATGCGGCGGCGATCTCCGGGTTGGCATTGAGCGCGTCTGCGACGTAAGGCTGACTGAACGGGATGCCCGCCTGCCGCAGGTAGCGGGAGATCCCCCGCAGCCAGGCGACCTGCTCCCAGGTGAGCCCCGCGTTGATGACCAGCCGGTTGAGCCGCCCGGCGTGCGCGCGGCCCTGATAGGACGCCGCGAACGCGTCGGCGAACCGGGCACGGTCGGCCAGCGTCCAGTCGGTCGGCGTCTGCCCGGCGGGCAGCGTGAAGCCGAAGTCGAACAGCGACACCGGCGCGCCCCGCAGGTCCCAGTGGAAGGGCCGCTCGTCCAAGACGTCCAGACCCAGCGCGTCCAGGTGCGGCATGACGCGGGTGAGGGACATCCGCTGCGCGGTGATCACCTTGAACCGCAGGTCGGCGGCGTCGCCGGGGTCATTGGGCCGGTAGATGACGAACCGCAGATCGTCGGGCCCCGTGAGCTGGTTGGCCAGCAGCAGGTCCGCGACTCCCTGCCACGGCTCGTGGGCGGACTGGTAGGCGTCCCCGAAGGTGACCCCGCGGGCTTGGGCGGGCAGGTGCGCCGCGGCATCGTTGAAATCGTCGGTCCAGCCGCGGGTGGCGGCGATGACGTCGGCTTGGAGGGCGTCCGTGTCCAAGTGAGCGGGCGCGTGGTCCGGGTCGGTCTTCACCACCAGCATCAGCCGGGCCATCGGGGAATCGGTCACCCACACCTGGAACTCCAGCGAGGCGCCCCCCAGGCGCTCCAGCAGGACCTTCTCGATGCGTTCCCGCACCGCCGTGCGGTAGCCGTCGCGCGGCAAGTAGATCAGGGCAGTCCAGAACCGACCGTAGGCACCCGGGCGCAGCAGCAAACCCGCGGAGCCACGTTCCTGGATCCCGGCGGCGCGGGCGATGTCGGCCGCGAGCGTCTCGGGGTCCCCCTCGAACAACAGGTGGCGCGGAAACGACGCCAGGGTCTGTTCGACGACCTGACCCGAGTGTGAGTCCGGGTCGTACTCCAGCAGCGACCGGATGCGGGCGGCCTTCGGCCCCAGGACGGGAACCCCGCCCAGCGGCTCCGCATCCGCGCCCGGATTCGAGACCCCCAGGAATCGGTGCTCCCCCACGATGCGGCCTGCAGCGTCGAACTCGCGAACCCCCACGTAGTCGAGGAAGCCGGAACGCTGCAGCGGCGACCGGCGGGAGTCGCGGGTGACCACCAACAGCCGATGATCATCGCGCCCGGCAAGGCGGGCGTGGAACTCATCCCCGCTGGCGTGGCGCAGCAAGCCCAGCCCGGTGGGGAGATCGGGCCGATATGCGTCTTGGTCGACGCGGTAGTACCGGTAGCCGAAGAAGGTGAAGTGCCCCTGGGTCAACCAGGTGAGCAACTCCCCCACCTCGCTGCCGCGGCCCTCGACCTGCGCGCTCAGGTGCCACGTGTGCGCCAGTCCCGCTACCCGCAGCGCCATGGCCCGCAAGGCGTCGGCGTCATCGTCGACCAGTCGGGACGCCGCCAGCCCTGCCTCGACAGCACCGACGAGGGCGGGAAGCCGGCCGTCCTCCCACGGCCCCAACGGGGGGTAGGCCTCGATGCTGAGCCAGGATTCCTCGACGCCTGCGGGATCCAGGCCCAACAGCGTGCCGCTCGCGGCGCGGGCTACGCCGAGGATGGGATGCCACACGCCTCGCAGGGTCCACCCCAACTCCGTGACGCGGGCCGTGGCGGTGTCCACCAGGAAGGGGCGGTCATCGGTCACGACCAGGAGGGTGACGGCCGCACCTTCGACGGGGGCGCCACCCTTGGTGTCGATCACCTCCACCAGATCGGTTCCTGGCATCCGATGCTGCCCCAGCCGCATATGCGCGGTGAGCCGGGGGCCGTCCGTGGCGGGAGCATCGTGTCCGGGAGGCGCGCCTGCTCGGGCGTATGCGGCGGCGAACCGGGCGGCGACGTCACCCTGGCCCGCGAAAACCTCCCCCAGATCCTTCGAAACCGACGAGTTCTTCGCGTCAGCCGGCATGAATGATCGCGCTCCTTTGCGTGTGGACCGTTCCCTGTCATGCTAGCCGCCTGATCCGACCGGGGGAATGCCTCTCCTCGGGTGGCCGGGACGCGGGCCCGGCACCCGGCCGGTGTTGTCCGCGAGGGCGATCCACGGTAGTCAAGGGGCATGCATCTGATCAGCCGGCTCGACTTC
>NZ_DAIOIA010000079.1:5636-11501 GCF_036744435.1 Propioniciclava sp.
CGAGGGCGATCCACGGTAGTCAAGGGGCATGCATCTGATCAGCCGGCTCGACTTCGCCGCCCCGCCCGACCGTGTCTTCGCGATGGTCACCGACGAGACCTTCCTCGCTCACGCCGCCACCGAACTGGGCTCCGCCGACCCGCGCGTCGCGGCGAGCGCCACCCGTACTGCGGTGGAGGGTGCGATCGAGACGCCCGCGGAGATCCGCGCCTTCGTGGGCCCCTCCTTGACGATCACCCAGGAGACGGTCTGGTCCGGCCCGGCCCCCGACGGCTCGCGGGAAGGCACGGTCACCCTCACGGTCGCCACGACACCGGTCTCCCTGACCGGGACCGCAACCCTGGCCCCGGCGCCGGGCGGCAGCACGCTCACGTACTCCGGCGATCTCGTGGTGAAGGTACCCCTGCTGGGCGGGCGCCTGGAAACGCTCGCCGCGCCCATCGTCACCGAGGCGTTCGAGGCCCAGGGCCGCGTCGGAGCGGACTGGCTCGCCACTCATCAGTGACCCCCTGCGGGGCGCGACGGTGCCCCGCAGGCTCAGCCGCGGTCCAACGCGATCAGGTGGAGCGCCCGTTCCGCATCGGTCCAGCGGACCGTGCTGGTGCCCGCCGCCGCATCCAGGCGCAGTTCCGCCCACTGGTCGGCGGCGCGCCACGTCAAGATCAGGTCGGGTCCCCATCCCCCGAGGCTGAACTCTCCCCCGAAGGCGGGGTGATCGCGCCGCAGCCGCAGCAGTTCGAGCAGCGTGCTGGTGATCGGCCCCGCCAGGGCGGCCTCGACCTCGCCTCGGGTGTAGTGGTGCCGGTTGATGTCGCGTCCCACCCCCGTGCGCGCCAGCAGGTCCATGTCGTTGGCTCCCGCCAGCAACCCCACGTAGTACACCTGCGGGATGCCCGGCACGAACAACTGCAGGGCCCGCGCGCTCAGATACCGGGCGCGATCACCGCCCAGGGCGTCGAAGAAGGTGCAGTTCACCTGATACACGTCCACGTTGGACGCCGCCCAGCCGGTGGCCTGGCGCGACGCGCCACCCGACTCGGCGTGGATCCGCTCCACGAGTGCGTCGACGGCCTCCCTCGGCAGCAACCCCTCGCGCCCAGGTTCGATCTGGTCGGGTCCCACGTCCACGACGCCGATCCCGTCGTGGGTGTCCAAAACGGTGACCGCGTTGCCGGGACGGATCTCCAGCCACCGGCGCAACGCTGCCGTGTCGGCCGTGTACAGGGTGTGCAGCACCAGCGGGGGCAGCGCGAAGTCGTAGACCATGTCGACCCGGGCGGCGATCTCGATCTGGCGCTGGTAATGCGAATGGATCTCGACCAGGACGCGGGCCCCGCGCCGCTGGGCGGCCGCGGTCAGCGCATCGATGAAGGTGTACGTCTGCGGGGTCATGAAGCAGGACGTGCCCGCCGTCTTGACCCCGTACCCGACCGCGTCGAGCCGGATGAGGTGCACCCCCGCCCCCGTCAGGGCGTCCAGCACCGACTCCAGGTAGGCCTGGCCCGCGGCGGAGGCAACATCGATGTCGACCTGCTGAGGCGTGAACGTCGTCCAGACCAGGCGCTTGCGCCCACCGAGCGTCATCGGCGTGAGAGGCAGGCCGGGACGGGGCCGGTAGATCCGACACAGATCCTCCTCGTTCACCCGGTCCGGGAACACCCGGTCGAGGGTGAGGAACAGGCCTGCGTGCTCGGACGCCTCCCCGCGAGCCAACACGTCCCGGAACAGCGGGCTGTCGGCTGAGACGTGGTTGACGATCATGTCCGCCATCACCTCGTGATCGCGTGCCAACTCGGCGACGTCGTCCCAGGTGCCCAGCCGGGGGTCCACCTGCGTGTGGTCGACCGGATCGAAGCCTGCGTCGGCCCCATCGAACGGGGTGAAGAACGGCAGCAGGTGGACGCCGTCGAACGCGCCCGCGAGCGGCCCCCGCAACAGGTCGGCCAGGCCTGCCAGGTTCCCGCCTAGGCGGTCCGCGTAGGCGATCAGCTGGGGGCCGGTGCGCGGGGCGGTCGAGGACATTGCTGCTCCTTGTCGGGTCATGCGGAGGTGGTGCTGCCGAAGGGGCCGCCCTCGGCAAACGCCGCCGCAGCGAATCGGGCGCCCATGGCCTGGTAGATGGCTGCGTCCGGATGGAGCCCATCGGGCAGCGGCGCCTCGGCGACGTCCTGTTCTCCATACAGGGTGCGGCCATCGAGGTAGGCCACCGGTTCCCCGGCCGCCGCCCGGACCCGGGCCACGTGCCGGAGATGCTCGCGCGACGTCGCCAGGGTGAGGGCCCCGGCGGCGATGTCGGCGGGATCGCCGTAGGTGTGGGCCGACAAGGTGCCGTCCTCGGCGACGTCGACTCGGGAGGGCCCCGGAGTGTCCTCGCTGCTCGGCCACAGGATCGAGGAGATGAGCAAGATCGGCGTACTCGGGTGCCCGCGGCGCACGGCGTCGAGGAAGCCGTGGACGGCCGGGACGAAGGTGCGCTGATCCATGCTGCGCGCACCGACGATGTTGACTCCGAACGACAGCGAGATCGCCTCGCACGGGGTGGCGGCGATCGCTGCCGCGGTGAACGGATCGAGCATCGCCTGCCCGGAGAATCCCAGGTTGATGACTTCCCACCGGGCCGCCCGGGCCGCCACCACGGGCCAGGTCGAGAGCGGATCCTCCGGCCCCGCGCCGTGGCTGATCGAACTGCCATGGTGCAGCCATACCGGCCTCCCGGACGTCTGTGCCGGGGTCACGGCGCCGTCGGCCGCGACACCCAGCAGGTCCACCTCCATCGCCTGGGGAAGCCAGATCGTGACGTCGGTGGCACCGGCGGGGAGGTCGAAACTGACCTCGGAGGACATCCGGTGCCGCCGCACCACGGACGTCGCGGCACCGGGCCCCACCTCTTCCACTTGGTCGACCGTCGCGCGCGCCCGCGCCACCGGCTCATCGTCGACGGTGGCGACGAAGTCGTTGACGGGCCCTTCGACGACGTGGGCCTCCCCCTCGGTGAAGTCCACGCGGGTGCACCGCACGCGCAGGCGGAGATGTCGCGCACCGGTGTGGAGCCCGATCCGGACGCCCGAGGCCTGGCTGGCGACCGTCCGGATCGCCTCGGCCGCGGGCGGGAAGCGGTCCCAGCACGCGACGGGCAGCCGGAGGGGACGTAGTCCACCATCGGTGTGCAGCACGTCGAGGTGCCCGCTCAGCCGCACCGCCGTCCCGTCCGGCAGCGCGATGATCTCGCCGATGCCGATCATGCGTGGTCCTCGCTGCCGTGCCGGGCGTGAGCCTGGATGTGTTCGAGCGTGCGACGCTCGACGAGGTCACGATGGGGCACCGTCATCCAGCCGTGGTCGGCGCCGGGTATCACCTCGAGTTCGGCTCGGTCGAGCACTTCCACGTAGCGTTCGGCGTAGCGCAGCGGTACGAAGTCCTCGGTGCCATGCAGCAGCAGCGTCGGCCCGGCGTAGCCCGCGGCGGCGGCGTACGGGTCGAAGGTGCGGGCGTCGGCGATCATGTCGGGCCCCATGCGCTGGCCGAGGAAGTCGAAGTAGCCCAGCGACTCCACGGTGTCCAGCGGGCGGCCCTGGATGAACCCCGAGGCGATCTCGTCGACGAAGACGGCGGCCGTGGACAGCATGGTCACCGAGCGGATCGGCCGGGGGCTCGATGCCGCGACCGCGACCGCTTCGACGGCGCCCAGGCTGAGCCCGAGCAGGTGCAGGTCGTCGGCGTCGATGTCCGGCAGGCCTGCGAACGCGTCGAGCACCAGGTGGGTGTGCCGCACATCACGGCTGACGGTGGTGTCGAAGAAGCTCCCGTCGCTCTCTCCGTGGCCGGCCCGGTCCCAGGCGAGCACCGCGATGCCCTGTGCGGTGAGGACCCGCGCCAACGAGACGAAGAGGCGCGCTCCTTCGATCCGGTTACCGCCGAAGCCGTGCATCAGGGCGGCTGCGGGGGCGCCCGCCCTTGTGCGGGTGTCGGGGAGGTAGCAGGTTCCGCGCAGCGTGAGTTCCTCAACCACGGTCTCGAACGGTCGGACGATCATCGGTTCCCCTCCTCGGCTACCGCCTGGACAGTGCCCGCGACGGTGTGGGCCTCGACGTCCATTGTCGCCTCGGAGTCGAACTGATTGGCGGTCCCGCGGCGGAATCCCCACCAGCCGATCGCGAAACCGGCCGCGGCGAGCACCGCGATGGCGAGGTACAAGCCTCGAGCGTTGAGGGCCAGCAGCATGGGGGTGAAGGCGTTGAGCCCGGCGGCCGCGAACCGGGAGATGCCGTAGATGAAGCCCTGCGCGGTGCCGCGCATCAGCGTCGGGAAGGACTCTTGCGTCCACACCTTCATGATGGTCTCGAAGCAGAAGGCACCGGCGACGGTGGCCAGCAGCACCGAGGAGATCACGGTCACGAAGGTGAAGCCGAAGAGCACCGGGATTAGGTTGGAGAACACGACCAGCGCCGCGCCGACGACGTAGGCGGGCATGCGCCACTTGGTGTCGACGACAGCCATGAACCCCATCTGGGCGAGGACGGCCAGCGGGAGCGCCACCAGCGACGCGGACGAGTACTGCGCGACCTCCACCCCGGCGAGGTTGACCGCGACGAATGTCCCGAAGCTGGAGGCGACCGAGACCGCGATGCTGGCGAGCGCGTAGTAGGCGACCAGAACCAGGAAGGGCCGGTTGTAGGGAGCGCGGACCAAGTCGGCCAGCGACGTCTTCTCGGCGCGGACGGTGCGCTGCCCCGTCAACCGCTCCTGCCGGGCGGCCAGCCACACGCGCGACTCGGGGATGGTCAGGCGGAGCAGCAGGGTCACCAGGCCGATCCCGCCGAACACGCCGAAGATGATGTGCCCACCCGCGGCGCCCAGATGCCCGAACACGATGGAGAGCACCACAGAGGTGGCGATGCCGAAGCCGCCGAGGATGTTGGAGAACACGATCAGCTTGCCGCGGTTGGCGTCGGTGGCGGCCTCGGAGATGCTCGCCAGGGCGACCGGGAGGTCGGCTCCGACCCCCAGCCCGATCACGGCGATGCCCACGAACATGATGGGGAAGCTCAGCGACGCGAAGGGGGCGATGGACCCGATCACGATCAAGACCATGGTGACGAGGAACACCGTGCGGCGCCCGTACCGGTCGCCCAGGCGTCCGCCCAGCAGCGATCCGACGGCGACGCCGAGCGCCAGGGCTGCGGTGAGGAATCCGACCTCGTTGGCAGTCAGGCCCGGCTGTCCGGGAGTCATCGACTGGAACAGCACCAAGGCGATGCCGATGCCGGTCGTGGCGGCGGCGTCCACGAACGTCGCCATGCCGCAGACGAAGGCCACCCACCAGGGGTGGGGCGTCCGGGCGGTTGAGGTCAAGGACATGGTTGCTCCTTCGTCAGGGCCACGCGGGCCTGTTGGTGGGTTGCGGTGAGTTCGTTGACGGCCGCCGCGAGGAAGTCGAGGGTCTGGCCGACCTGCGGCAGTTCGGGGCCGGGCAGCCAGTTGAGGTGCCCATGGATGACGCCGTCGACGCGGAGTTCGCGAACCGGGACGCCGCGGCTGCGCAGCGTCTGCGCGAACGCCTCGGTGGAGGGTCGCAGGTCGTCGATCTGGCAGGAGACCAGGGCGGCGGGCGGCATGTCGTCCAGCGGCCGTTCCGCGGGCGCGAGCGCACCGGGGTCGCGCAGATCGGCGCGGATTCGGGCGACCCAGCGGGTATGGGCGACGGTGTCGAATCGCACCTGGGGCGGCAGGCAGGCCAGCGCCGCCGCGACGGCCGCGTCGGGTTCGGGGATGCGCGCGTGGTAGAGGCCGTAGGCACCCAGGAACGCGGCGGCGGGTGGGGTGCGCTCGGGGCGCTCGACCACGGTGGCGCTGAGGGCGAGGCTT
>NZ_DAIOIA010000079.1:11511-14330 GCF_036744435.1 Propioniciclava sp.
GCCCGCGCTGGCTCCGCCCGCCGCGGGGACGCCGACGATACCGAGGGCCTCCCTGGCGGCCGTGAACCAGGACCAGGCGCGGCGCGCGTCATGCCAGGCATGCCCATAGGACGCCGTGCTGTACCCGACGCTGGCGACGACGATCCGGGCCTGGGAGGCGAGGGTCAGTGCCAAGGGGTGCGCTTCGCCCCAGTCGAGGCCCCCGCGGGTGAAGCCGCCGCCGTGGAACCACAGAAGGCCGGGCAGCGGATCGGCCACCCCTCGGGGTCGGTAGAGGCGGAGGGGTACGGGCTGGCGGCCGGTCCCGGGCAGGTGGAGATGGCTGGTGTCGACATCGGCGGGCGGCAGCCATCCGGGCTGGGAGCGGAGGAAGTCCTCGGCGGGCCACCCCGGGTCGAGGCCGAGCCGCCGGCGCAGGAACGGGGCCAACGAGGGGGCGGGCGTGGTCGTGCTGGACGTTCTCGTCGCGTCCACGTGACACTCCACCATCGTTGGCTCTCCCCTGTGTGACGCTGCAATGCGTCAGCTAAATCGTTATAGCGAGATGATGTTAGCCCGTGAAGGAGTGCGTGGCAACTATCGGGAAGGTCTCGCCTCAGGCGGGCGAGGCGATCGAATCGGTGCGCGCCATCGGCATCGGCAGCAGCTCCGTGGTGGCCGGGATCCCCGCGGTCAGCACTCGAGCCGCCGCGCGCCGCCCCATCCCCTCCAACGGCAGGGCCAAGGACGCCAACGGCGGATCGGTGATGTCGGCGAGCTGGCTGCCATCGAAGGAGACCAGCGAGATGTCGTCCGGAACGCGGATGCCGTGATGCCGCAACACACGCATCGCCCCCAGTGCGAGCCGGTCGTTGGCACAGATCAACGCCGACGGCCGAACCCGGTCCAGGAAACCCTCGGCGGCCTCCTGCCCGTCCGCGACGTCCCATCCCGTGACCGGCACCGCCTCAGCCAGCGCCACCCCCTCGTCGGCGAGCCGCTCACCAATCCCCTGCAAGCGCAAATCCAGCGCCAGCGGGTGCAGCCCACCCCACTGCTCCCCGCCGCTCATCCCCTCAGGGAAGGTTCCCAGGAACGCAATCCGATCCCGGTGCCCGGCCCTCAGCAGGGCCTCGGCGGCCGCACGACCCGCCCCCACCTCATCGGGCAGGACGGCGGCCAGCTCCACGTCGGCCGCCCCGGGCTCGGGGAGGCAATTCAGCAGGACCAGCGGCACTCCCGGGGTCAGGGCGGGGGGGACCGTGCGCCGGGTGAACATGGAGGCATAGATCATGCCGTCCACGTGCCGATCCATCAGCTGCTCCACCAGCCGGCGCTCCATGTCGGCGTCACCTTGGGTCTCGACAGCGAACATCAACGCACCCTGGGCATCCAGCTCACGCAAGGCACCCCGCACCATGGCGTTGGCGACCGACGTGCTCGAGATGAAGTCGGACACGAAGGCGTAGGTCCCCGACGTTCCCGTGCGCAGCGTCCGAGCGGTCGCGTTCGGCCGGTACCCCAGCCTGGCCGCCGCTTCCTGCACGCGAACCTTGGTCTCCTCGGGGATCCGCTGGTCGGTGCGGCCGTTGAGAACGAAGGAGGCCGCCGACGTGGACACCCCCGCAGCCGCGGCGACGTCGGCCAGACGCACCCGCTTGCGTGGGGGCCGACTCCCTTCCGATGCACTCGTCACTGGTCAGCCGGCCTTCGCCGCGGCCTCCCGGCGCTTCTTGGCCGCCTCCACGGACGCCTTCAGTGCGGCCACCAAGTCGACGACATCGGCGCCGCTCTCGGCCTCCGGGACGGCCTCGGGGGCGGGCGCCTCTCCCAGCTTGGCCGCCACGACGGCCTCCAGGGCCTCCCGGTAGGAGTCGGTGAACTGGGCGGGGTCGTAGGGGGCGCTCAACTGGTCGATGAACATGCCCGCCATGTCGACCTCCGCCGGGCTGGCCGTCACGTCGTCGGGCGGCGCGGCGAACTGGCCGTCGCGCAGTTCATCGGGCCACAGCAGGGTCTGCATCATGAGCAGGTCGCCTTCAGCCCGGATCAAGGCCAACGACTCCCGCGAACGCAGTGCCACCTTCACCAGGGCAGCCTTACCGGAACGCTTGAGACCCTCACGCAGTAGCACGTACGGCTTGGCCCCCGGCCCGTCGGCCTCCAGGAAGTAGGCCTTGTTGTACGCGGCGGGATCGATCTCGCCCAATTCCACGAACTGCACGATCTCGACCTGCTTGGCAGTCGGCAGCGGCAGATCGTTGAAATCAGATGACTCCAAGATGACCATGCGCCCATCGGAGGTCTCGAATCCCTTGGCGATCTCGCCGTAGGGGACCTCTTCGCCGCAGACCTCGCAGACCCGCTTGTACTTGATGCGCCCCCCGTCCTTGGGATGCACCTGACGAAACGAGATGTCTTTCTCCTCGGTCGCCGAGTACAGCTTGACGGGGATCGTGACCAGGCCGAACGAGACGGCGCCTTTCCAGGTGCTTCGGGGCATGCGGTCCATTCTGACAGGCGGGGTACGGAGAGAGGAACCACCCCCGGTGCGCTCACCACTGGAGCCGGTGACGCAACGTCAAGCCCGCGGCGTCCCCGAAAGGCGAGGACCAGCGCAGAGCGCGCAGCAGGCCAGCCCCTTCGGGGGACCCCGTGTAGACGGCCTCGCCGGGGCCGACATGACGCTCCCAGGCGACCCGGAACGCGTCGACACCCGCGCGGTTGACGCCCAGCACACCGGGCACCTGGTGCCACACTTCACGATCGGGCTTCGGATCCCAGCCTTCGTTCCACCGGGCTGGTCGCGCGTCCCACACCGGGCGCGAGATCAGATACCG
>NZ_DAIOIA010000080.1:0-14226 GCF_036744435.1 Propioniciclava sp.
ACCCGGCGGCCAGATCGAACCGCATCTGGTGGCCGAACACGCTGAGCGTCCCGGTACCTGTCCGGTCCGACTTGCGCACCCCGTGCTCCAGGATCCGGCGCAACAGCGCCAGGTACTGGGCGTCGGCCTCGTTGCCCGACCCGTGAACGACGGAGCCCTCCGTTGGCTCGCCCTGTCCTAGCGCCGCAGCCAGCGGGGCGACCATGGCGCGCAGCGCCTTGCCGCGGTGGCTGATCGCGTCCTTGGCCTGGGGCGCGAGCTCGGCGGTGGTCTGCTCGTAGCCGTCGGGCACGAAGGCGGGGTCGTAGCCGAACCCGTTGCTGCCGCGGGGCTCGCGGGCCAGGCTGCCCTCCATGGTGGCGCGCTCCACGTGCTCGGCGCCGCCCGGCAGCACGAGCGCGACCGCGCACACGAACCGGGCGCTGCGCTCGGGATCGGGGACGTCGTCGATCTGCCGCAGCACGAGGGAGAGGTTCTCGGCGTCGTCGCCGTGCCCGCCCGCCCAGCGCGCCGACCGGACTCCCGGCATCCCTCCCAGGGCGTCCACCTCTAGCCCGGAATCGTCGGCCAGGGCAGGTAGACCCGTTGCGGCGGCGGCGGCGCGGGCCTTGATCAGCGCGTTCCCCTCGAAGGTTCGTTCGGTCTCGGCCGGTTCGGCGTACTGGCCGATCTCGTCCAGCCCGACGACCTCGGCATCGAGTCCTGCGCGCTCCAGGATCCGCCGCAGTTCGGCGAGCTTCTTGCCGTTGTGGGTAGCCAGGACGACGCGGTGCATGGCGTCCACCCTACGCGAGGCCCGCGATCCGGTTCGGCAGCACCCTGCGCTCGGACAGCGTGGTGCCCGGCCCCTCAGCGAGGAACCGGGCACCACGCACGGACCGCTCCGCCCGGAGACGGTCGCGTCCACAGGTCAGTCGAGCACCTGCCCCGACCGGTCGCGGGTGAACCACACCGAGATGAACGACACCACGGCGCAGAAGCCGATGAAGATGCCGATCAGCGGGTAGTTGTTCGTCGTCCCCACCAGTGCCGTCGCGATCAGCGGGGCGGTGCCGCCGACCAGCGCCGCACCCACCTGGTAGCCCAGCGAGATGCCGGTGTAGCGCACGTCGGCGGTGAAGGACTCGGCCAAGAAGGTGCCCATCAGTGCGCCGTACACCGACCAGATGGCACCGAAACCGACGACGGTGGACAGCACCAGGATCGGCACGTTCATCAGGTTCACCAGCCAGAAGTACGGGACGATGTAGATGACGGCCAGCACGGTGCCGATCAGGTACAAGGTCTTGCGGCCGACGCGATCCGACAGCGCCCCGATGGCCAGCATGCACGGGATCGCGATGACGGCGGCCACCAGGACCGCGGTGAGCGCCTCGCTGCGGGTGTAGCCCAGCTTGATGGCGTACGACACGACGAACGTGGCGAAGATGAAGAAGGTCGACGTCTCGATGAACTTGGCGCCGATGGCCTTGAGGACGGACGGCCACTGCGTCTTGAAGATCTCCACGATCGGGACCTTGACCTCCTTGCGCTCGGCCTTGATCTTGCGGAAGGCGGGAGTCTCGTCGACCTTGTTGCGGATCCACAGGCCCAGCAGCACCAGCAGCGCCGACAGCAGGAACGGGATGCGCCAGCCCCAGCTCAGGAACTGCTCCTCGCTCAGCAGCGCGTCCAGCCCGGTGACGGTCAGGTTGCCCAGCGCCAGCCCGAAGAGGGCACCGGTCTGCGGGACGGCACCGTAGAAGCCGCGCTTGGAGCGTGGGGAGTACTCCACGGCCAGCAGGACGCCGCCGCCCCACTCCCCGCCGAGCGCGAGCCCCTGGATGAGGCGCAGCAGCGTCAACAAGACGCCGGCCCACACGCCGATCTGGGCGTGGGTGGGGAGCAGGCCCATCGCCGCGGTGGACACACCCATGAGGGACAGCGTCATCACCAGGGTCTTCTTGCGACCGATCCGGTCGCCGATGTGGCTGAAGAAGATGCCGCCGATCGGACGTACCAGGAAGGCCAGGGAGAACGACGCGAGCGCGAGCACGGTCTCCATGAACTTGTCGTCGGAGGGGAAGAAGAGGTGCCCGAAGATGGCGCTGGCCATCGTGCCGTACAGGAAGTAGCCGTACCACTCGACGGCGGAGCCGACCGCGCTGCCCATGAGGGCGCGCATGCGGGTGCCTTTGTCGATCAGTTCGACGTCGTGGTCGTCGCGCGACGACTGTGTCGCGGATGCGGTGGTGTCGGAGGACATGAGGTTGTTTTCCTTGTCGAGTCAGGCGGCGTTGCCGGAACGGGATCGGGAGTGGGCCAGGTCGAGCGCGACGTCGACGATCATGTCTTCCTGACCGCCGACCATGGCGCGGGAGCCGAGTTCCAGCAGGATCTCGGAGGTGGGAACGCCGTACTTGGCGGCGGCCCGTTGGGCGTGCAGCAGGAAGCTGCCGTAGACACCGGCGTAGCCGATGCTGAGCGTGTCCCGGTCCACCTGGATCGGGCTGGTCATCAGCGGCCGGACGAGGTCGTCGGCCGCGTCGGCGAGGGCGAACACGTCGCAGCCGGTCTCCCAGCCGAGCCGGTCGCAGACCGCGACGAACGCCTCCAGGGGCGTGTTGCCCGCGGCGGCGCCGAGCCCGGCCAGCGACGCGTCGACCCGGTAGGCCCCCCGTTCGACCGCCGCAACCGAGTTGGCGACGGCCAGCGACAGGTTCTGGTGGGCGTGGACGCCGACCTCGGTGGCCGGGTCGAGGGCGTCCCGGACGGCGGCGATCTTCTCGGCGTACTGCGGCGTCGTCATGGCGCCTGCCGAGTCAGTGACGTAGACGCATTGCGCGCCGTAGCTCTGCATCAGCAGCGCCTGCTCGACGAGCTTCTCCACCGAGGCCATGTGGGACATCATCAGGAAGCCTGCCGTGTTCATGCCGATCTCGCGTGCGGTCGCGATGTGCTGGGCGGCGACATCGGCCTCCGTGCAATGCGTCGCGACGCGGACGTAGCTGGCGCCCGCGCTGTGGGCGTCGCGCAGTTCGGCGATCGTGCCGACCCCGGGGATCAGCAGGGCGGCGATGGCGGCCCGCTCGACCGCCCCGGCCGCCGCCTCGATCTTGGCCAGGTCGGTGAACGGGGCGAACCCGTAGTTGGCCGAGGAGCCGGCCAGGCCGTCGCCGTGGGCGACCTCGATGCTGTCCACGCCCGCGGCGTCGAGCGCCCCCGCGATACTGGCGACCTGCTGGGGGGTGAACTGGTGGGCGACCGCGTGGCTGCCGTCGCGCAGCGTCACGTCGGAGATGAAGATCGAGCCGCTCATGCGCTGGCCTCCTGCCGGTCGTCGGCCGATGCGAGCAGGGACGCCGCGATGGCCTGCCCCGTCCGCACCGCGGCCGAGGTCATGATGTCGAGGTTGCCCGCGTAGGCGGGCAGGTAGTGGGCGGCCCCCTCCACTTCGAGGAAGACGCTGACCTTCAGCCCGTCGAAGGTGCGCCCGTCGGGCAGCGTGACCGGGGCGGCCGGGTCGATGACGTCGAACTGGACGTCTTGCTTGAGCCGGTAGCCGGGCACGTAGGCGGCCACCGCGGCCACCCGCTGGGTGACGGCGGCGCGGATCGCGTCCGGGTCGGCCCCCCGCGTGAGGCAGAACACGGTGTCGCGCATGAGCACGGGCGGCTCCGCCGGGTTGAGGATGATGATCGCCTTGCCCCGCTGGGCCCCGCCGACCACCTCCAGGGCGTGGGCGGTGGTCTCGGTGAACTCGTCGATGTTGGCGCGGGTGCCGGGGCCGGCCGACTTCGAGCTGATCGAGGCGACGATCTCGGCGTAGGCCACCTCGGCGACCGCGCTGATGGCGTGCACGATCGGGACGGTGGCCTGCCCGCCGCACGTCACCATGTTGACGTTGGGGGCCTCGATGACGGCGTCCAGGTTGGCGACCGGGATGCAGAACGGGCCCAGGGCCGCGGGGGTCAGGTCGATCACCTTGATGTCGGGCTTGACGGCGCGCAGGGCTGCGTCGTCGTAGAGGTGGGCGCGGGCCGAGGTGGCGTCGAAGACGATCTCGATGTCGTCGAACAGCGGGGAGGCGATGAGTCCGTCCACGCCGGTGTCGATGGCCTCGACGCCGAGGCGTCGAGCCCGCGCGAGGCCGTCGGAGTCAGGATCGATGCCTACTAGTGCGGCGACCTCGAGATCACCCCCGCCCCGCAGGATCTTGATCATCAGGTCGGTTCCGATGTTGCCCGAGCCGATGATGGCGGTCTTCACGGCCATGCGTCTCCTCCGTTGCGTCGTTGCACGGTGTACGAAATCTCGTACGTTGGTTCTAAATATCGGACTCACTCACGGGTGTTGTCAAGCGATCCGAGCCATTCGGGAGCGACTAGGCTTCGGGGCGTCGAAAGGAGCCCGCCGTGGCACGTCGCACCCCAGCCGTGATGCGGGCGCTGGACATCGTCGAGCTGTTCCTCGGCAAGGACGCCCGGCTGACCGCCGCCGACATCGGCCAGGCCACCGACCTGCCCCGCACCACCGTCCATGAGCTGCTCACCACCCTCACCTCCCGCGGCTATCTCGAACGAGACGAGGCGGGCCGGTTCCGGCTCGGCGCCATGACCGTCGAGCTCGGCCAGGCCTACACGTCGCGCTTCGATCTGCTCGGCGAGGCCACCGACCTGGCCCGCACGGTCGCCCTCGAGACCGGGGAGACCTGCTCGGTGGCGCTGCTGCAGGGCAGCGAGGTGTTCTACCTGGCCAAGGTCGACGGCAACGAGCCGTTCCAGCTCCCCTCCGCCATCGGTCGACGACTGCCCGCCAGTTGCGTCGGCCTGGGCAAGGCCTTGCTGTCCGAACTCGACGACGACCAGCTCGCCGCCCTCTACCCCGACGGCACACTGCCGACGATGACGCCGCACAGCCACGCCACCCTGGCTGCCCTCCTGCCCGACCTGAACGTGGCCCGCGCAGGCGGCGTCGCCTACGAGCGCGAAGAGTCCACCCCCGGCCTGGCGTGCGCCGCCGCGCCCATCCGCGACGCCCGCGGTCACGTGATCGCCGCCGTGTCCTTGGCCGTCCCGCTCCAGCGCTGGGACGCCCGTCCCGCCCGCGACTGGGGCGCCCTGGCGCTCGACGCCGCAGCCCGGCTCTCCGCCTCACGCCCGCAACACCCCACGACAAGCTGAGTTCCAGTACCCCACGCCTAGCTGAGTTCCAGCACCCCACTAGGGGCTGAGTTCAGAGCGGAGAGTCCCTCACGGGCGTGTCCCACATCGCGCGCACGCCCAAAGGTGGTTGAAAGGCAAGCTATCGTCGCTGGGTCGCGACGAGCATCGTCCCAGTCCGGGCACTGCCAGCGCCGCCCGAGAGGAACGCGATGACCCCACAGCAGGCCGAGCCGGCACAGCCGACGGCGTCCCCCTGGCCCGCGCTGTGGGCCCTGGTGGTGGGGTTCTTCATGATCCTGCTCGACACCACCATCGTGTCGGTGGCCAACCCGGCCATCAAAGCAGCCCTTGATCCGCACACCGCCAACCTCGACAACGTCGTGTGGGTCACCAGCGCCTACCTGCTGGCCTACGCCGTCCCCCTGCTGCTGACCGGACGCCTCGGCGACCGGTTCGGACCCAAGCGGATCTATCTGGCCGGACTGGTCGTCTTCACGCTCTCCTCGCTGCTGTGCGGACTGTCCGGGACCCTCCCGCTGCTCATCGCGGCCCGGGCCCTGCAGGGCGTCGGCGCGGCCATGATGACCCCGCAGACCATGGCCGTCATCACCCGGACCTTCCCAGCCACCCAGCGCGGCGCCGCGATGGGCCTGTGGGGCGCCACGGCGGGCGTCGCAACGCTGGTCGGGCCGATCGCCGGCGGCGTCCTCGTCGACGGCCTGGGCTGGGAGTGGATCTTCTTCATCAACGTCCCCGTCGGCGTCGTCGCCTGGTTCCTCGCGGTCCGCCTCGTGCCCGCGCTCCCCACGCATCCCCACCGCTTCGACACCGTCGGCGTCTTGTTGTCCGGTGCCGCGTTGTTCCTCATCGTGTTCGGGCTGCAGGAGGGCGAGGCGTACAACTGGGGCCAGATCTGGGGGCCCATCTCCGTGTGGGGCCTCATCATCGCTGGCCTGATCCTGGCCGTCGTGTTCGTGTGGAATCAGGCCCGCACCCGCAACGAACCCCTCGTCCCGCTGGAGCTGTTCCGCGACCGCAACTTCGCCGTCGCCAACATCGGTATCGCCGCCGTCGGCTGCGCCGTCACCAGCATGTCGCTACCGCTGATGTTCTTCGCGCAGCTCGGCCGGGGGCTCACCCCGACCCAGGCCGCCCTCATCACCGCACCTTCGGCGGTCCTGTCCGGCGTGCTCGCCCCCGTGTTCGGTCGCATCCTCGATCGCACCGACCCCCGTTACATCCTGCTGCCGGGCCTGGCGCTCGTCCTCGTCGGCCTGAGCTGGTGGGCGCTATGGATGACCCCGGACACCCCGATCCTCGCGTTCCTGCTGCCCGCGACCGTCATGGGCGTCGGGCAGGCGGGCATGTGGGGTCCGCTGTCCACCACGGCCAACCGCAACCTGCCCCCGCAGATGGCCGGCGCGGGCGCGGGCGTCTACAACACGACCCGGCAGATCGGGTCGGTCATCGGGTCCGCTGCGGTCGCCGCCCTGATGCAGTCACGGCTCACGGCTCTCATGCCCGCGGGCCAGGACGGTCTGGGCGAGGCGAGCGGCGGCCTGCCCGCGGCGGTCGCCGCGCCGTTCTCGGCGGCCATGGCGCAGTCCATGCTGCTGCCCATCGCCGTGCTGGCGCTCGGACTGGTGGCCGCCTGCTTCCTGGAGCGGCCCAGCGTCCTGGCCAAGACCCGGCACTGAGCACCAGGTTCCGGGGAGTCCCCGAACCCACCCTCCCCGCGCGACCCAGCATCGCGGTGATGCGTGGTGCTTCCTGCATGGTGCCCGTGTCGTGCGTGCTGGGCGTGCCCCGTGTGAGGGTGGCCCGGCCCATCGGGCCCACAGTGCGGCCGATACGAACCCTCGGTCGCCCGGGCTGATGCTCGCTGCCGCGCGGGTACCGGCTACCCGGAACCTGGTGGTCGCAGCCTACGACTCGATCAGGTCCACCGACCAGTTCAGCGCCTGCAGCCGGTCGTCGAGCTGGCGGTAAGCCTGGGCGGCCTCGTCGGCCTGCTTGCGCAGGGCCGCGACGTCCAGCGTCGGGACGAACTTGATCTCCGAGCGGCCCATCCGGTTCCCGGGCGTCGCCGCCTGGGCGGCGGCACTCAGAAACTGGCGCCGTCGGGCCAGCGTGTCGCGACGCGCGATGGCGGCGGTCACGGTCACGCCCGGCTCGAACTCGGTGGCGGCGTTCGTGGCGTTGATGACGCTCACCAGGCGCGTCAGCCGGTCGAAGCAGTGCTCGGCCTCGGCCAGCAGCACCTGGGGATCCTCGACGGGCCGCTCCCCCTCCTGGATCAGCGCCGATGCGGCCAGTCGCCCACTCAGCTCGTCGAGCCGCGTCTGGACGGCGGCCCGCTCGGCGAGGGCCTGGGCCAGCTTCATCGCGCCCCCGTCAACGCCTGCGCCTGCAGCGTGGCCAGCGTCGCGCAGCCAGCCTGGCCCAGGTCAACGAGCGCCGACAGCTGTTCGCGGTCGAACGGCTCCCCCTCGGCGGTGCCCTGCACCTCAACGAGGCGACCGTCGCCGGTGCACACGATGTTCATGTCGACCTCGGCGGTCGAGTCCTCCTCATAAGGCAGGTCGAGCACGATCTCACCATCGACGATGCCGACGCTGATCGCCGCCACCGAATCCTTCAGCGGCTCGCCGGCCAGCAGGTTGCGCTCGCGCAGCCAGGCCACCGCGTCGGCGAGCGCCACGTACGCGCCGGTGATGGACGCCGTACGCGTGCCCCCGTCGGCCTGCAGCACGTCGCAGTCGATGACGATGGTGTTCTCCCCCAGCGCCTCGTAGTCGATGACGGCGCGCAGGGCGCGGCCGATCAGCCGGGAGATCTCATGCGTGCGACCGCCGATCTTGCCGCGGCGTGACTCGCGATCCGAGCGGGTGTGGGTGGCCCGCGGCAGCATCTCGTACTCGGCGGTGACCCAGCCCAGCCCGCTCCCCTTGCGCCAGCGCGGCACCCCCGGCGTCACCGACGCGGCCACCAGCACCCGGGTGCGGCCGAACTCCACGAGCACCGAACCCTCGGCATGATCGAGCCAGTTGCGGGTGATGCGGACGTCGCGGAGCTGATCGAAGGCGCGCCCATCGGCGCGAGCGGTAGTCATGCCCGCAGAGTAGCCGGTGCGACCTGCTCGACGCCCTCGACGAAGCCTCCCATGAGGCGGCGCCCCACCCCCTCGAACATCGCGGGGCTGCCCGTGGTGAGGAACCGGCGCGTCACCGGGCGCGGCCGTTCGTGCACCAGGCCCAGGTCGGTGAGCGTCGTGAATACCTCCTTCGCGGACTCCTCCGCAGAGGAGACCATGGTCACGCCGTCACCGAGGACGTAGCCGAGCACGCCGGTGAGCAGCGGATAGTGCGTGCAGCCCAGGATGAGGGTGTCGACCTCGGCGTCCTGCAGCGGGGCCAGGTACTCCCGCGCCAAGGCGAGGATCTCGGGTCCGGAGGTGATCCCCGCCTCGACGAAGTCCACGAACCGGGGGCAGGCGGAGGTGAACAGTTCCACGTCCGGCACCGCGGCCAGCGCGTCGTCATAGCTTTGCGAGGTGGCGGTCGCCTGCGTACAGATGACGCCGATGCGCCCGTTCCGGGTCGCCTTCGCGGCGCGGCGCGCGGCCGGCAGGATCACCTCGATCACCGGGACGTCGTAGCGCTCCCGCGCGTCCCGCAGGACCGCAGAGGAGGCCGAATTGCAGGCGATCACCAGCGCCTTGACGTCGTGGTCGACCAGGTAGTCCAGGGACTCGAGCGCGAACCGGCGGACCTCGGACAGCGGGCGCGGGCCATAGGGTGCGCGGGCGGTGTCGCCCAGATACAGGATGTCCTCGTGGGGTAGTTGGTCGGTCACCGCGCGGGCGACCGTCAACCCACCGAATCCCGAATCGAACAGCCCGATCGGGGCGCCGTTGTCACTCACGCCGACCCAGATTACTCGTGGTCGCCACCGGCAAGGCCTCCGACCGCCGGGTCAGCGGACGTCGGCCCGCAGCGACAGCGCGACCAGCCCCCGGCGTCCAGGCACCCCAGCCTGGGGGGTGCAGGCGGAGGCGCCCTCGCTGGATGCCAGCGCGCAGCCCCCGCAGCCACCCGCCGGGCAGCCGACGGTGAGGATCTTCGCCTCGAGACGCCCCGCGCGGACGAGGTGGTCGACCGCAGCGGTGACGACGTCGTGGTCCAGCGCCGTCGCCGACTCGATCTCGGCCAGGGAGGAGGCGCCGGACCCGAAGGCGTCCAGCACGGCGGCGAGCGGGCGGCTCACCAGAACAGCCTTCCGATCTGGAACACCACCACCGCGGCCGTCCATGCGACGGCCAACTGCATCGCCACCCCGAACAGCGTCCAGCGCCAGCCGATCTCACGCTTCTGCGCGGCGATGGTCGCCACGCACGGCGTGTACGCCATGAGGAACACCAGGAACGCCATCACGGCAGGCAGCGGGTGCCCTCCCGAGGAGTCGTCGAAGGCCTGCATGATCGCGGTGCCGAAGTCGCCCGCGTCCTCACCCTCGGCCGGCTCCTCCACGGCATAGGTCTGGGCCCAGGAACTGATCACCGCCTCCTTGGCGACGAAGCCGACCACGAGTGCGGAGGCGGTCTGCCACTCCCCGAAACCGGCGGGGGCGAACACGGGGGCGATGGCCTGCGCCGCGACGCCGTAGGCCGAGTCCTGGACCGGCACCTCTCCGAAGGCCTCACCCGACTGGGTGGGGATGGACTGCAGCAGCCACACCGCGCACACAGTGACCACGATGATGCCGGAGGCTGTCCGCAGGAATCCCCGCAGCCGCATCCAGGTGACGGCGGCGGTGAGCCGTGCCGTGGGCACCTGGTACGGAGGCAGGTCGAGCACCAGAGGCTCGGTGCCCATCGTCCGCCAGAGGGTCTTGCGCAGCACCAGGCCGACGCCGACGACGGCGGCGATGGAGGCCAGGTACATGATGAAGACGACCGTGCCGGCGCCACCCCCGAAGAACACCGTCCCCACCATGACGTACACGGTGAGCCGGGCAGTGCAGGAGGTGAAGGGCACCAGGAGCGAGGTAAGGATGCGCTGGCGTGGGTCGCTGAGGATGCGGGTCGCGGAGATCGCCGGGACGTTGCAGCCGAACCCCACCACCAGCGGGAGGAAGGCCTTGCCCGGCAAGCCGATGCGGCGCATCAGGCGATCGGTGACCACGGCGGCACGGGCCATGTAGCCCGAGTCCTCCAGCACAGCGAGGAGGACGAACATAAGGGCCATCAGCGGCACGAACGTCAGCAGCATCCCGACGCCCGCGATGAGACCGTCCACGAGCAGTCCCTCGACCCAGCTGCCGCCCAGACCGATCGCCTCCAGGCCTGCGCGGGCCCCGTCGGAGATGGGCCCGGTGAACAGGGCATCGAGCCAGTCCTGCAGCGGCGCTGCGACGGTGGTCGTGATCTGGAAGACGAGCCACATGACGCCGAGGAAGATCAGCGGCCCCGCCACCGGATGCGTGGCGATCCGGTCGATCTTGTCCGAGCGGCTCACCCGCTCCTCACCGGTGCGGGAGGTGCCTCCGGCGACCGCGTCGGCGATCCAGGCGAACCGCTCGTCCTCGCGCTCCAGGTCGTCGGCCGCGGCGGGCAGGTCGCGCGGCTGCGGCACTGCCTTGGAGAGCGCTTCGCGGACCGCCCGGGTGAGGTTGTCGAGTCCGACGCGGTGACGCGGATCCACCACGACGACCGGGCAGCCGAGCCCCTGGGAGAGGGCGAAGCTGTCGACCTCGACGCCCGCCTGGCGGGCCAGGTCGGTCATGGTCAGCGCGACGACGACGCGGCACGGGGCTTCGCGCAACTGGGCCACGAGGTAGAGCGAACGCGCCAGGTGGGCGGCATCCACGGCCACGACCGTGACGTCTGGACGCTCGGCGGCGGGCGCATCGAGGAGCAGTGTTCGGGTGAGTTCCTCGTCCGGGCTGAGCGGGTCCAGGCTGTAGGCACCGGGAAGGTCGACCAGCGTGAACTCCGTCGCGGTGTTGGCCGCGCAGCCGCCGTCGCAGTCCTCACACTGGCAGACCTTGTCGCCCGCCTTGAAGCGCCAGGCACCCCGGCCGACGTCGACGGTGGTGCCGGGCCAGTTCCCGGTGACGGCGCGCAGTCCGGTGAGGCCGTTGAACAGCGTCGACTTGCCGACGTTGGGGGCTCCGGCGAGCGCGACGATCGGGGCTCCGGCGACGCCCTCGCCACCGGGTTCGCAGCAGGCGGCCCGGACGGTGGGGGCCTTGGGATTGATGCTGAGCTTGCGGGAGACCTGGTCGGTGCTCATGCCATCACTTCCACGGGGAGTTGTGTCAGTACGGCGGCGTCCACGGCGATCCGGCCACCTGCGACCGAAACGATGCGGCCACCGGCGGCGAGCCGTTGGACGAGGCGGACATGTGCGCCACGGCGCAGGCCCAGGCTGGCGAGCCGTCGGGCGGTAGTGCGGTCGGGGTGCGCTCCGGTGAGCAGGAGGGGGACGTCCATCGGGGCGCCTGCAAGAGTCATCGTGTCAGGCACATTGGACAGGCTAACCTCACTCGGCTACTACCGCCAGTAGTAACGGGGTTTTGACCCGATTCTCTTTCCTTGAAAAATGAAAGCTTGAACGTGCATTCATGCGGCCCCGGCGCGTCACTGCTGCGCGAACGCCTCCAGCAGCGACTCCAGCACCATCCCGAGCCAGTCGTACAGATCGACGAGCTGGCTCCGTGGATCCTTCGCCGGCAAGGCGCTCAGCAGATCGTGGTCCGCCTGGGTGTCGACGCCCAAGCGCACCGACAACGCGAGCCGGACGCCGTTGAGCACCCGCAACCACGCCTCCACCGCGTCCGGCGCCACGACGAGTGCGCCGCCATCAGAGGTCAGCGGAGCCAAGGCGTCCGCGACGACGTCGGAGTCCTCGATCCGCCCCCGGCGCAGCGACTCCTGCGTGAACCGGTGGTGCTCGCCCGCAGCCGCAGGATCCTCATAGGCGTCGGGGAACAGTCGCCCGATCACCGGATCGCTTCGATCCAACTCCACCCCGGCGTCGAACTCGGCCTCCCACCGAGCGAAGGGGTCCTCGGTCCGCTCCGTCCCGGCATGCCCGCCGAGCAGATCGGCAACCTGGCGCACCAGCGAGCTCAACAAGGCGGCCTCGAAGCCGTCGACGCGGGCGACCAGGTCGGCGCCGACGCGGGCGAAGGGGATCACTCCGACCGCTCCAGCGTGGCCCACAACCCGTAGCCATGCAGCGCGTTCACGTGCTGTTCCATCTCCTCGCGCGTGCCGAAGGCGACGGCGGCCCGCCCCTCGTGGTGGACCTGCAGCATGAGTCGCTCCGCCTTCGCCCGCTCGAACCGGAAGTAGGTGACGAAGACATGTGTGACATAGCTCATCAGGTTGACCGGATCGTCCCAGACGATCGTCACCCACGGGGTCACCTCGTGCGCCACGGCGGCGGGCCGCTCGGCGACCGCCGTCGCACCTGCGGGAATGACGGGCTCGGGTGGTGTGGACATGTCCTTCATTCTGGCACGGGGGTCAGCGGGGGTGCCGATCCAGTTGATCGGCGAGGACCTCCCCGAACTGCTGACTCAGATCGTGCCCCATCCCGCTGGGCCAGCGATGGTCGGTGACGAACCCGGCGCTCGCATAGAAGCCCAGCCCCGCCTTCGCGCCGTGAACGCTGTCGCCCAAGGCGTTGTAGCCGTCCTCGGAACTGCGTCCGTTGTCGGCGGCGCCGGTGTACCAGAACATCGGGAAATGCGCCCGCAGGCCGTCAGCGAACGGCTGCACGACCACGTTGTAGGGCCGTCCCCCGCCGCCGAACATCACCGCCCCGCCACCGTGCAGCGTCGAGGACCACAACGGCAGGTAGAACTGCGTGATGAACTGGCTCCCCCCGGAATAGCCGACCAGCCACGTGTTGTCCGCCCCCGCGGAGTACTCCTCGGTCATGGTGGCCACGAGTTGGGCGGCGTACGCAGCGTTGGCGGCGCCGTTCTCCCACCAGGTGACCTCCCCCTCGGTGTCCGGAGAGAGGACGGCGACGACGACATAGCCGCGGGTCCGGCACTCCTCCACGATCCCGGTCTGGCCCCCGAGGGAGTAGGAACTGTCGGGATGGTCGAACTCGTAGGCTCCGTCGCCGTGGAACTGGAACACGATGCCGGTCACGGTGTCGCGGCTGAGCCCGGCCGCGAAGACGTGATACCGCGACGTCGTACCATCGCTGGCCGTGAAGGTCTGGTCGCGCTTGTCGGCCCACGTGCCCCACCGCCGATCGGGGTGCCACCACTCCCAAGGACGCCAGACGACGCCGATCGCGGCGAGGAGGGCGACCACGAGGACGCCCACCAGGGCACTACGGATTCGGCGGGAAGCCATGGCGGGACCTTCCGGGGTGACGTCCGCGGGCGACGGATGAAGGGTGGACGATCCGCCACCCCCATTGTGTCACGCGGGGCCGGGAAACCGACGCCTCGCCCGTCGCTCACTAAACTGCGCTCATGCTGCAGACAACCGCCCTGCTGACCGACCACTACGAACTGACGATGGTTCGTGCGGCGCTCGGCTCCGGCACGGCCTTCCGGCGTTCGGTCTTCGAACTGTTCGCCCGCCGCCTCCCCGAAGGCCGCCGCTACGGCGTCGTCGCGGGCACCGGCCGCGTCCTGGAGGCCCTGGACAACTTCCGCTTCGACGACGAGACCGTCTCGTTCCTACGTGAGCACGACGTCGTCAACGACGAACTGGCCGCCTGGCTGGCCGACTACCGGTTCAGCGGCGACATCTGGGGCTACCCGGACGGCGAGCTGTACTTCCCCGGCTCACCGATCATGGTCGTGGAGGGCAGCTTCGCCGAGGCCTGCATCCTGGAGACCCTGCTGCTGTCGATCTACAACTACGACTCGGCGGTCGCGTCCGCGGCCTCCCGGATGACGGCGATGGCCGGGCACCGCCCCTGCATCGAGATGGGGTCGCGCCGCACGAACGAGTGGGCAGCCGTGGCCGCCGCGCGGGCCGCCTACATCGCCGGATTCGCGTCCAGCTCCAACCTGGAAGCCGGGCGACGCTACGGCGTCCCGACCGCCG
>NZ_DAIOIA010000081.1:0-14141 GCF_036744435.1 Propioniciclava sp.
ACGAAAGGAACGCAGTCATGCTCACCTTCGTCGCACGTACCTGGCCCTGGGTTCTTGCCCGGGGGATCATCGCCGCCCTCGCGGGCCTGACCACCATGGTCTGGCCGGGACTCACGCTCGCGGTGGTCGCCGCCTTCATCGGCTTCTGGCTGATCTTCGACGGGATCGGCCTGATCATCAACGCCTTCTCCGTGCAGGGCGCCACCGGCGGTGAACGAGCGCTCTTCGGCATCTTCGGTCTGATCAGCCTCGTGGCCGGCGTTGTCGCGCTGACCAACATCTTCGCGACCCTGCAGGCCCTGGCCATCATCTTGGCCGTGTGGTTCGTTGCCTCCGGCATCGCGCAGATCGCCACCGCCCTGCGCATCCGACGGTTCGTCACCGGCGAATGGATGCTCATCCTCGTGGGGGTGATCGGCATCCTGTGCGGCATCCTGACCCTGTTCGCCCCCGCCAGCGTCCTGACCACGGCCGCGATCATGTTCGGCGCCCTCGCCCTCGTCTACGGGATCGCCGCGATCATCGCGAGCCTGCGGCTGCGTTCCCTGGTGAAGCAGGCGGGTTCCCTGGTGAAGCAGGCGGACGCCGCGGCCTGAGGAGCAGGGCCCGGGACGCCGTCTTCGGCTCAGCCGCGCAGGCTCAGGTACTCAAGGTGGCGCCGCACGGCTGGCCACTCCGCGTCCGTGATGGAGTACTGGGCGGAATCGGTCACCAGGCCCTCCCGGGTGACCCGGTCATTGCGGATGCGGCCCTCGAAGGTGGCGCCGAGCCGCTCGATCGCCGCGCGTGAGGCGCGATTGAACCACGTTGCCCGGAACGCCACCCGACGACATCCCCATGTTTCGAAGGCGTGCGTCAGCAGGAGCGTCTTCGCCACCGTGTTCACGCCCGTCCTACGTGCCGCGGGACCGAGCCATGTGGCTCCGATCTCGACGGAGGGGATGTCGGATTGCGGGTGCAGGTAGGACGTGCTGCCGACGGCCGTCCCCTCGTTCAGGACCGCGAACGGCAGCCACTGCCCGGCCGCTGCCGCCTGGAGTTTCGCGTCGATGTCGGAGGCCACGTCGGCGGCCGACGGCGTGCGGGCGAACCACTCCTTGGCGGGGTCATCGTCCCCCATCGCATCGGCGAGCGGTCCGGCGTGATGGAGGCCGAGCGGCTCGAGCCGGACGCCTCCGGCCTGCAGTGTCACGGGGTCGAGGAACGCCATGCCCAAAACCCTAGCCACGGCGCCCGGAACGCTCGGGCGACGTTCACCGCGCGGATGTCTGCCGCCCCCACCGAGCGCCAGTGGTCGGGGTCGATGCTCGGACACCCGCATGGGTCATGGGGCCCACGTGCCAGCATGAGACAGGTGAGCACACCTCCTGCCGCCGTCCTGGGAACGCTGACCTGCTTCGCCGCCCTGAGCCGTCCCGACCTGCTGGCCGAGCCCGTGACCGCGGCGCTCACCGCCTCCGGGCTGGAGGCGTATGTGGCAGCCATCGACGCCGACCTCGCCGACACCGAGAACTTCTGCGCCCACTACGGGGTTCCGCTGGCGGCCTCGGCCAACGCGGTGGTCGTCCGCGGCGTGCGCGGCGAGACCGAGCGATTCGCGGTCTGCATGACCCTGGCGACCCGGCGGATCGACGTCAACGGGGTGGTGCGCAAGCGCCTCGACGCCCGCAAGGCGTCCTTCGCTCCGCTGGAGGAGACGGTCAGCCGCACGGGCATGGAGTATGGGGGCATCACCCCGGTCGGCGTCCCCGCCGACTGGCCGGTCTGGGTCGACGGGGCCGTCGCCGATCAGCCGTGGCTGTGCATCGGGTCCGGGATCCGCGGCTCGAAGCTGTTCGTGCCCGCCGCCACCCTGCTGGGGCTGCCCGGTGCCGAACGCGTCGACGGCCTCGCGCGGGCGATCCCGCACGAGGCCGTCTGAACAGGGTCCGCGGCGAGGCCGCCGCGGAGGCACCTCAGTCGTTGCGAACGTCACCCTTCCCCTCGCCGGGATACTCCTCGACGGGAACCTCGCCTACCTCGGCCGGTGCATCGAAGCCGGCGTCGGGGGCCTGGGACGTCACCGGCTCCTCCGGCGCCACGGCGGATTCGGCGTCGGAGGTGGCCTCGGCCGCGTCCTTGAGATCGAAGGCACCGGTCATCTCATCGGCGGCCGCACGCTGATCGCGCTGCTGGTCCTCCCACTGCTTCCACGCGGTCTGCACCTGCTCTTGGAAGTCCCCCATCGTGGTGCGGCCACGCTCGGAGAGATCATGGAAGGCCTTGGTGGCGTCATCCATGAACGTCTTGAACTGGTCCGGCATCGAGTCGACGAACTGCCGGAAGTTGGGGTCGACACCCTCGGGGGTGTTCTCGGCGATCTGCTTGCGCTGCGAGTCGTAGAACTCCTTGGCCTTCTCGGCGACCACGTTCGCCAGCCCGGCAGCGGCATACACCGTCTCGGTGGCGAACTTGATCGCCGCATCACCGAGCTTCTCCGGGGTGAACTTCTCCCCCTGCGTCAGGGTCGGGTCGTGCGGGGTCGCGGAGGCATTCACCTCACCGTGCGGCGCTTCGGCGTCCGCGACCGGCGGGGTCACGGCGTCCTCGTCGCGGCGTTCCTGCTCGTGCTGCTGTTCGGTCATCCTCACTCCTCCATCCGGGGCCGGAGCGCGTCCGCGCTAGCCGACCAAGGCGTTGCTGCGCGAAAGCTGCACCGCTCAGGGTGCCTTCCGCGTGATGAATCCAGTCTCCCCGTGGGCCGCCGACGCGACAACCCCGCCACCCCGCGTCCGACCCTGACCTCCCCCGTAGCAGCCCCGACATCGCGGGGCGCCGTTGTGGGCGACCGCCGGGTTGACCTTGACGCGGCGTGAAGCAGCAGCCTGCCCGGCATGGATGACGCCGAGACGACCGACACCCGCACCGCCCGCGCGGCGGCCGACCTGGGCAGCCCCGTGGCCTCCGTGCGGCTGCGTGCCGCCCTGACGGCAGGTACCCACCCTGATCCGGGGCTGGTGGATCTGCTGCTCGATCGCTGCGCGGTGGAGCCCGACTTCTTCGTCCGCGACACGCTGACGTGGGCGCTGGTGCAGGCCCCTCGCGAGGTGACCGTGCCCGCGTTGCGCACCGCGCTGGAGTCCCCCACCACCCAAGCGCGCAGCCAGGCGCTCCACACCCTCTCGAAGCTAGTGGTGCCGCAGGCGTGGGCCTGGGTCTTTCCCGCGCTGCTGTGCGACCCCGACGACGAGGTGGCGCGCGCGGCCTGGCGGGTGGCCGTCGGGATCGTGCCGCGCGGACGGGAGGGCGACCTCGCCGAGACGCTGCTCGCGCACCTGGGGCGCGGCGACGCCGAGGTCAAGAAGAGCCTGTCGCGGGCGCTGGTCGACCTGGCCCTCCTCAGCGATGGCGTGGTCGACCTGCTCACTGAGGCGCGCGACGGGCTCTCCGCTCCGCTCGCCGCCCACGCCGAGGCGACGCTGACACTCCTGCGGGACCCGGGGGCCGGTTTCGAGGGCGCCTACGGCGACGCGCTGCGCAGACGAGGGCTGCGCTGACCGGGTGCCGGTGGCGTCGCGTTCAGGGCGATCCAGGCCCCGGGTAGCCTCGAGGCATGTTCGGCTTCCGCACTCCCGCACGCCCCACGGACGCGTCCTCCGCGTTGCCTGGACGCACGCAGGCGATCCTCCCTTCAGGGGCGACCCACGACGTCTTCGGCCGCGACCTCACCGAGGTCCCCGCAGGAACCGAGGTCGCCTACTTCGCCCTCGGCTGCTTCTGGGGCGCCGAGAAACTGTTCTGGTCAACGCCCGGCGTGGTGAACACCGCTGTCGGATATCAGGGCGGGTTCACCCCCAACCCCACCTACGAGGAGGTGTGTTCCGGGCTCACCGGGCACGCCGAGACCGTGAAGGTGGTGTTCGATCCCACCCAGGTCAGCTATGCCGACCTGGTGCGAGTCTTCCTGGAGAACCACGACCCGACGCAAGGCATGCGCCAGGGCAACGACGTCGGCAGTCAGTACCGCTCCGCGCTCTTCACGACCAGTACGCAGCAGCGTGCCGTTGCCGACTCCCTCATCGCGGAGTATCAGCCCGCGTTGTCCGCCGCGGGCTACGGCCCGATCACCACCGAGGTCGAGGACGCCCCGCCGTTCTACTATGCCGAGGCGCCGCACCAGCAGTACCTGTTCAAGAATCCGGGCGGCTACTGCCCCATCCACGCCACCGGTGTCTCCTGCCCGGTCGGCGTCCTGCGCCAGGATCAGTACCCGAGTCAGCAGTCCGTCGTCCCGGGCGACCGGCAGGGATGAGACGAGGGCGGGCACCTCGCGCGAGACCGCACGAGACACCCGCCCTTCGTCGCCGAGCCGTCGGCGTGCCGCACGCCGTCGGCTAATACAGGACCGCGGCCAACGGGATCGACACGACCGCGACCACAATGGTGATGAGCACCGTGGTCATGAACAGGTGCGAATAGCCCTCCTTGTAGGAGACCCCCGAGATCGCGAGCACCGCGACGATGCCACCGCTGTGGGGCAGGGAATCCAGCGAGTTCGAGGCGATCACACCGATGCGGTGCATGACCTCAGGATCAACGCCCATCGCCAGGAAGGGATCCGCCAGCGCGGCCAGCGCGGTGGAGAGCCCTCCCATCTGGGAGGCGCACAGGCCCGCCAGGACCGCCGACGCCGCACCGAAGATGATGATCGGATCCACCGTTCCGCTGGACGCCAGCATCGCATCGACCACGCCCTTGAAGCTCGGGGTGACCTGAACCACACTGCCGATTCCGACGATGGAGGAGGAGACGATCGCGAGGATGGCCGCCTGGTTCGTGACGTCCGACAGCGTCGTCACGAGGTCGATCTTGCCGGTGAAGAGGTTCTTCCAGAAGAAGACGCAGCTCAACACGATTCCGACCAGCAACGCCAAGGAGATGTCCTGGCCGAACACGTTCAAGACGACGGCGATGCTCGCCAGCGGCACCAACGAGAGCCACGGGTTGGGGAGGCTCCCCTCCCGCTCCAGCGCATCGGAGTTCTCCAGCGCGAGCATGGTCGAGTCGTCGGGGAGGAACCCCTCGCCCAGACGCCGCGACTTGCGCACGACCCATTCCAGGTAGACCAAGCTCAGCACCAACTGCAGACCCGCGGCGATCAGGCCCAGCGCCGGGGCTGCCATCGGAGTGGTTCCCAGGTACTTGGTCGGAATGATGTTCACGATGGCTGGGCTCCCCGGGAGCATGTACACCCAGGTGAAGATGCCCGTACCGATAGCGGCCGGGATGAGGTAGCGCGGGAGATTCGCGTTCCTGAAGACGGCGAGGGCAATCGGGTACAAGGCGAAGCACGCCACCATCGACTGGACGCCACCATAGGTCAGCAGGCCGCCGGCGAGGATGATGGCCGGGATCGCCCAGCGCGGGCCGATTCCCCGGATGATCAACTGGGCGATCGAGCGCGCCGCACCCGAAACGTCCATGATCTTGGAGAGGATCGCCCCCAGCAGCAGCATCAACCACACCGACTTCAAGAAGTTCACGAAGCCGGTGAGGTAGCTATCGTTCAGCGTCTGAAGAACAGGAAGGCCGCTGAAAACGATGATGAAGACCACGCTGACCAGGGCGGCCACGGCCACATTGATCTTGCGCAGCGTCAGGATCAGCAACAGGGCCAATCCGATCAGAACCACGATGAGATTAATCACGCGTCACACCTTTGTTTACGCCGGGGAGGTCGCCGCGCGGCCTAGAGCCGTTCCTCGATGGGCACGCTGACGAAGCCTTCGGGGAACTCGTCGACCTTGTGCCCGACGATCGTGTATTCCTTGCCCCCTCCGGTGAAGGAGTTCTCCAGTTCCAGATACTGCTGCGGCTCGAACATGGGGGACGCGCTGAAGTCGGGCTTTCCCGTCCCGGACGCGTGCGTGAACGTGTATTCCACGCTCTGGTTCTTGAAGTTCTGCAGCCCGTGCTCGAGCATGCCCTCCATGGCCGCCTTCATCGTGTAGTGGGTCGAGCACATCACGAAACCGAGATCGGTGAGCTGATCCATGGTGACCGCCGGGGCTCCGTTGTCGGCCCGGACATCAGCGAAGATCTTCCAGCCCGGCACGATCGCCGCCATCTCGGCGGCCTGCTCGTAGGTCGTGATCTTGACGAACATCGCGAGCTGGGCGCCGAGGTCCATAGCCTCCTTCAGGCGTTCGCAGCCCTCCTTCATCTCCTCAGGGTCATCAGGATCGGCGTTGGTCCGCGCGATCAGCAGGCAGTCGGTTCCCTCCAACGCCGCCAGAGCCGCCTTCACCTTGGCCATGTACTTATCGCGGGGGAGGATCTTCGTCGAGTCCTCCATGTCGCCTGCATCCTCCAGCTGGAGGGCAGCAGCCCCGGCCGCCGCGAGCCGCTTGGACGAGCGGTAGACCGCCAGGGGTCCCCCGAATCCGTCCTCGACGTCGGCGATCAGCGGCATCGAGCTCGTCGTCGCGACACGGCTGATGACCCACTCGAGATCGGTCAGGTTGGTGAACCCGTAGTCGATGACCCCGTTCAGGCTGATCGACACCTCCCCGCCGCTCAGCAGGCTGACCGGGAAGCCACACATCTCCACCGCACGGTTGGAGGCACAGTCGTACACGCACGGAACGAGGAAGCACTTCCCCTGTTCTTGGATGACCTGAGTCAGCGTCTTGCTACTCGACATTGTCTTTTCTCACTTCTGGTTCGTCGTTCCTGGACACTTCGCGCACTGGTCGCTGCCAGCCTCGGCTGGCTGACGGGAGCCCGTGACCACGAGGACGACGTCACTCGCTGGCGTCACCCGAAGTCCTGCGCTTCCGACCATCGACCCCTACCCCTTCAGTGGAACTACCTTGTGTCCACTATCATGGATGGCAGCCATCATACTGGACCAGCGCCTCCCGGGATGCAAGTCGGGGGAGACGACACAGAAAGGCCCGACCCTCCAGATCGAAGGGCCGGGCCGAGGGTCCGCGTCGCTAGAAGCTCTGCCCCACCAGGGGATCACGGAACACGTCGGCGACCTGCACCAGTTCAGCGACCACCACCCCCGGAGACACCTCGTCGGCGCGCTGCTTGCTCATGGTGGTACTGACCGAGAAGCGGGCCGGCGACCCTGGCGTGTCGATGACAGGGATGGCGAAGCAGACGAACCCGAAGTTGGTCTCCTCGTCGTCCATCGCATAGCCCCGCTCGCGACACAGCGCCAGATCCTCCAGCAGCTGCGGCAACGTCTGGATGCTGTGCTCGGTGTAGCGCGGCAGCACCTGCTCCCGATACCGATCCTTCACCACCCCATCGGACAATGTCGAGAGAAGTGCCTTGCCAGTAGCGGTTACCGTGGCAGGAAAGCGGTCGCCGATCTGCCCCGTGAGCCGCAACGGGCGTCCCGCCTCATAGCGCGCGAGGTAGATCACCTCGGTACCCTCGAGGATGGCCAGACGCGCCGACTCCTGCGCGAGGGTGGGTTGCCGCCTGACCTCGGCATAGAACTCGTCGAGGCGATCTACCGTCGAGAGGTAGTCCCGCGCCAGCGTCAGGAACCGGGGCCCCAGCCGATAGCGACCATCCGAGCGCCCCGCGAGCTTCTCCTCCTCCAGCACGCCGCAGATCAGCGCCGCGGAGGACTTCGCGATCCCGGTGGTCGCCGCGATGTCCGCCACGCTGGCCCCCGCCTGCCCCGCCTCCGCGAGCAACTCGATGATGCGCATCGCACGCGTGATCGCCGGGACGGCGCTTCGTTCCGCTGCCACATGAACCCCTTGAACAACATATTGGACTGAACACAGTATAGTGGTCGGTGCTGCTAGACAGAGCAGCAGTTGACCCCCCGAAGGAGTGGTGTGTACTCATGGACGCCGAGCAAGCCCAACGGCTCCCCCAGATTCCCGCGATGGGCCGACCCCCATTCCCGCAAGACTATGCGTGTGCGGCTCGGATCAGCCACTGCCACCCGGGCGGTACACCAGGCGTGAACTCCCCCACCGCGGGCACCGGGATGACGGCGGACGCATCATGACGGCCTTCACCGTGGGGGTCTCACGCGACTTTCTCGACGCCCAGGACCGCAACGTCTGGGGAGACATCTGCCTCGACCGGCTGACCGAGGCCGGCCATTCCTGGGAGTACCTGCCCCGCGTCGTCGACGCCTTCACCCCCGAGGACCTGGCTCCCTACGACGGCGTGATCTTCGCCGCACCGGCCGTCACCGCCAACTCCTTCCGGGACGGGACACCCCGGCCACGCGTGCTGGCTAGGTTCGGGGTCGGCTATGACACCGTCGATCTGGACGGCTGCACGGCCCACGACGTCGCGGTCACCATCACGCCGGACGGGGCGCGCCGCCCCGTGGCCACCGCAGCCCTCACGATGCTGCTCGCCGTGCTGGGCAACGTCGCCGTCAAGGACCGCCTGGTGCGCGAGCACCGCTGGGCAGAACGCGACCAGCACATGGGCCTGGGGCTGTCCGGCATCACCGTCGGCCTGATCGGCGTCGGCAACACGGGATCCGACCTGGTCGGGCTGCTGGCCCCCTTCGGAGTCCGGGTGCTCGGTCACGACCCCTTCTGCCCACCCGAGCGGGCGCGCGCGCTGCACGTCGAACTGGTCTCACGCGAGGAACTGGCCGCGCGGTCGGACGCCGTCGTCGTCATGGCCGCGCTGACCCCGGCCACACGACACCTCGTGGACCATGCCTTCCTCGCGGCCATGCGCAGCACCGCCGTGCTGATCAACGTCGCGCGCGGCCCCATCGTCGATGAAATCGCTCTGGTCGACGCGCTGCGGGCCGGACGGATCCGGGCCGCCGGACTCGACGTGTTCGCCACGGAGCCCCCCACCTCGGGTATCGAACTCCTGCCGAACGTCACCCTGGCCCCCCACGCGCTCGCCTGGACGTCGGAGATGTCCCGGGGCAACGGTGGAAGCTGCGTCCAGGCGATCCTCGACGTCGCCGAGGGACGCGTCCCCGCCCACGTCGTCAACCGCGACGTGCTCGAACGTCCGGGGTTCCAGGCCAGGTTGGCCGCCGCCCTGCCCTGACCGGACGGTGACCTCGCCGGGCCGACGAGACGCCACACCCAGCGGTCCGGCGAGGGCTGCCCGCGCACGCCGGACCGCACACCAGCGCTGCCTGGCGAACCTGTGGCGGGGCCACTGCGCAGGGCATCCTCCTGGACGGGCCTTGTCCCGACACGCCTATCGGTAGGCTGCGGGCGAGTCCGAGGGCTCGGCGAGGGCCGCTCCCCGAGCCACGACGAGAGGACAGGGACGTCATGGACGATCAGGCTTCCGCCGTGCGGGTGCCCCGTGTGCTGCTGCCGCAGCCCGGCATCGACATCGCGCGCTGGGCGGTGATCGCCTGCGATCAGTTCACCGCCGAGCCGGACTACTGGGCGGAGGTGGAGGACGTCGTTGGCGATGCCCCCTCCACGCTGCGCATGATCCTGCCCGAGCTGTACCTGCACGCGCCGGACGTCGCCGAGCGCGTGGCCGCCTGCCAGGAGACGATGCGCCGCTACGAGGCCGAGGGCATCCTCGAAGCGCACGAGGCCTTGCTGTACGTGGAGCGGCAGGTGAGCCGCGGCGTCCAGCGCGGACTGCTCGTCGAGATCGACCTGGACGCCTACGACTTTCGGCCCCAGGCCCGGACGCCGATCCGCGCCACCGAGGGAACCGTGATCGACCGGCTGCCTCCCCGCGTGGCGGTCCGGCGAGATGCCGACCTGGAACTCCCCCACGTCTTGGTCCTCTACGACGACCCGGACGGTGCCGTGCTCGCCGCAGTCGACGCCGCCCGCGACACCCTGCGTACCGCCTACGACGCCGACCTGATGGCCGGATCGGGGCACCTGCGCGGCTTCCTCGTCGAGGACCCCGATGTGCAGGCGGCCACCTTGGCGGCGCTGGCCGCACTGGTCACCCCCGAGGCCTACGCGCGCCGGTACGGCCTGGCGGCGGATGCGCCGCTGCTCCTGGCCGTGGGGGACGGCAATCACTCGCTCGCGGCGGCCGCGACGATCTGGGCCGAGCACAAGGCATCCGGGGCGGGCCCGGACCACCCCGCCCGTTACGCGCTCGTCGAACTCGTCAACCTGCATGATCCGTCACTGCACTTCGAGCCGATCCACCGCCTCGTCACCCACGCCCCCGGCCTGGCCGACGCGCTCGTCGCCGCGGTGGGCGGCATCGTGACCCCGGTGCCCGACGCAGCCGCCGCCCGCGATGCCGTCGCCGACGCAACCGGCCAGGTCTTCGCCCTGGTCAGCGCCGCCGGAGTCGCGGTGGTGGAGGCCCGGACGCCGAGCCATCAACTCGCCGTCGGCACCGTGCAGGCATTCGTGGACGGCTGGCTGGCCGAGCACCCCCACGCCGAAGCCGACTACATCCACGAAGGCGACGTGGTCGACCGGCTCGGCCGCGCACCGGACGCGCTCGGCATTCTGTTGCCCGGGATCGCCAAGGAGGACTTCTTCGCCTCCGTCGCGGTGGACGGCCCTTTCCCCCGCAAGACCTTCTCCATGGGCCATGGGCACGACAAGCGGTTCTATCTGGAGTGCCGCCGCATCCGCCCCTGAGCTGGTCCGTGAGCACGTCTGGGACGCGACACGGGTTTTGACCAACCCGGCGCATCGCGTGGCCCTCCCGGACTAGGCTCGTTGGCAGTAGTCCACAACTCCGGGAGGTCCCACCGATGGCGTATGAGATCACCGACAACCCACTTCGGGGTGTCGAGGCCAAGCAAGGCACCAGCGGGCACTATGGCATCTTCGACCAAGGCGCGCAGGTGTGGTCCTGGCAGCCTGCGGGTGCCGAGCCGGTCATCTGGATGAGCGAGAAGTCCTGGTTCGCCGAGGGGCAGCCGCTCCGAGGCGGCGTTCCGATCTGCTTCCCGTGGTTCGGCCCCGGCCGCCACGGCGACCTGTACCCGATGCACGGCTTCGCCCGCCTGCAGAACTGGCACATGTCCGACGTCAAGGACACCCTTGATCGCGACGGCCGGTTCATCGTCGAGTACACCCTCAACGAGTCCATGACCGGCGATCAGGCCCAGTGGCCGCACCCCTACCGGGCGGTCTTCCAGGCAAAGTTCACCCCCGAGTACCTGGGCCTGGAACTGCGCGTGGAGAACGTCGGCAGCGAAGAGATCACCTTCGACGAGGCCCTGCACACCTACCTGCACGTGGGTGACGTCGCCCAGGTCACCATCCGCGGCCTCGATCAGGAGACCTACGTCGACAAGGTGGCGGGCACCGAGGGCGAGGTGCAATCGGGGGATCTCACCATCACCGGCGAGACCGACCGCGTGTACGCCAGCACCGCCGAGGTCGTCGTCCATGATCCGGTCCTGGGACGCGACCTGGTCATCAGCAAGTCCGGGTCGGCCAACACCGTCGTGTGGAATCCCTGGATCGACAAGGCCGCCGCGATGTCGGACTTCGGTGACGACGAGTGGCACCAGATGCTGTGCATCGAGGCGGCGAACGTGCTCGATGCACCCGTCGTGCTGCGCCCGGGCGAGATCCACTGCCTCAAGCAGCGCATCACGCTCGCCTGACGCCCTGACCACGTCGTAGGGCCCCGACCGCGAACGGTCGGGGCCCTACGACGTTTCCGATCAGATCGGCCCGGGCGGCCACGCCTTGGCGATCACCTTGCCGGTGATCCGCGCGGCGGGCACCAGGGTGGCGCACTCGCTTCGCCGATTCCCCCGGCACTGGGCCGCCGAGTCGGCCGAGTTCGAGCGATGGTCGCCGAGGACGAAATAGCTGTCACGGGGGACCGTCACCGGCCCGAAGCAGCGCGCAGACGCCGGGGTGGTGGAACAGTCCAGCACGCCCACTTCAAACGGGAGATCCTCGTACACGTACGGCTCCACCATCGCCATCCCATTGACGACGACGCGACCGTTGGCGTCACAACACGACACCTGATCGCCTGGCCGTCCCAGCACTCGCTTCACCGTGTAGACCCGGCTGGAGGTGCCGATCCCGGTGATGTCTCCGAACAACCGGGCGGCGCCCTCGACCGGGTCATCGGTGGCAGGCAGGGCCTCGTCATTCCACGTGAGCCCGTGCCCGAAGATGATCACGTCGCCCAGTTGCGGTGACGACGACAGGTACGGCAGGTCGGACGAAAGAACCCGGTCACTCACCGCCAGCGTCTGCTCCATCGACCCGGAAGCGACGTTGTGCACCCGGACCAGGAACGCCTGGACGAGGGACACCATGACCAAGGCGACCACCAGGTTCCCCAGGACGGCCAGCACCAGCGGGAGCTGACGCCGTCGCGGGGCAGGCGCCTCCCCTGCGGACTCCTCAGGGTCGTGCAGCGCGTCTCCCTGCGATGCGGGCATCGCGGAATGGTCTGGCGTCACGCGGACCCCCTTTCCGCTTCAGGATACGTGGCGCGCACGAAGCCGCCCGCCGCGGCTCCGCGCGGCACGCAGGGGGACCCTCCGATTCTCCTCGTGCACAAGGGGACGCCCCGCTAGGCTGACGCCAAGAGCGCCATCATTCAGGGAGGAAGTACATGTCGCGAATTGGCAACGACAAGGCCCGCGCGAAACTCATGTCTGCGGAGGACGCCGCGCAGAAGATCCAGGACGGTGACCGAGTCGGCTTCTCAGGCTTCACCGGTGCCGGATACCCGAAGGCTGTCCCCGGCGCTCTCGCCGAGCAGATGCGGGCAGCGCACGAGGCGGGCAAACCCTTCTCCATCGCGTCGTACACCGGCGCCTCGACCGCACCCGAGCACGACGGCGCGCTGGCGGCGGTCGACGGCATCTCGATGCGCATGCCCTACCAGTCCGACCCGGTCATGCGCGGAAAGATCAACGCCGGCGTCTCGGAGTACAGCGACGTTCACCTGTCGCACTCGGGCCCTCAGGTCCGTCACGGCTTCTGGGGGAACCTGGACGCCGCCGTCATCGAGGTCGCCCGCGTCAACGAGGATGGCACTGTCTTGCCGTCGTCCTCCATCGGCAACAACAACGTGTACTTGGAGAAGGCCGACAAGATCATCCTCGAGGTGAACTCGTGGCAATCCGAGGACCTCGAAGGCATGCACGACGTCTATTCCATGAAGACGCCGCCCCACAACATCCCGATCCCGATCACCAGCGCCGGTGACCGGATCGGCTCCAAGTTCTTCGACATCGACTGGGACCGCGTCGTGGCGGTCGTCGAGAGCGACGCACCGGATCGCAACTCGCCGTTCAAGCCGCTGGATCAGGACTCCAAGACCATCGCGGAGAACCTGCTCGACTTCCTCGGCAACGAGGTCAAGCAGGGTCGCCTGCCCAAGGACCTCCTCCCGATGCAGTCCGGTGTGGGCAACATCGCCAACGCCGTGCTGGTCGGCCTCAATGAGGGCCCGTTCGAGCGGCTCACCTCCTACACCGAGGTGATCCAGGACGGCATGGTCGACATGATCGACTCCGGCAAGCTGCTGGTCGCCTCCGCGACGGCTTTCTCGCTGTCACCCGACGCCGCCCACCTGATGAACGAGAAGGCGAGCTTCTACCGCAATCACATCGTGCTGCGGCCGCAGGAGATCTCGAACAACCCGGAGGTCATCCGCCGACTCGGTGTCATCGCCTGCAACGGCATGATCGAGGCCGACATCTACGGCAACGTGAACTCGACCCACATCATGGGCTCCAAGATGCAGAACGGCATCGGCGGGTCGGGCGACTTCACTCGCAACGCGTTCATCTCGGTGTTCGTGTCCCCCTCGCTGGCCAAGAACGGCGACATCTCGGCGATCGTGCCCATGGTCAGCCATCACGACCACACCGAGCATGACGTCCAGGTCATCATCACCGAGCAGGGCCTGGCCGACCTGCGGGGGCTGTCCCCCAAGCAGCGCGCCAAGGTGGTCATCGAGAACTGTGCCCACCCGGACTTCCGCGATCAGTTGTGGGAGTACGTGGCCCGCGCCGAGGCCGTCGCCAACTCCGAGCACACGCCTCACGACCTGAGCCAGGCCCACTCCTGGCACCGCCGGTTCCTGGAGACGGGATCCATGAAGCAGGCCTGACCTGTCCGCGGCGCCGCCACCGACCCGTTCGGTGGCGGCGCCCGTGCGTCTAGCTGTACTCGGCCGGGACGTTGGTAACACTGGCTGGTTGACGAGGAGGGAGA
>NZ_DAIOIA010000082.1:0-14019 GCF_036744435.1 Propioniciclava sp.
CGGGGCGGGGAGGCACCGTGGGCGGACGCCGGGTCGTGCTGGGGGCTGAGGACCTCACAGAACCACTGACTTAGACTGCCCACATGCGTGACGGCGACCTGATCGGGCAGCGGTACCGTCTGCATGCCCGCTTGGGGCGGGGCGGCATGGGCCAGGTGTACCGGGCCACGGACGAACGGTTGTGCCGCGATGTGGCGGTGAAACTGGTGGATCTGTCCCAGACCACCGACATCACCGTCGCCCCCCGGTTTCATCGCGAAGCCTTGGCGACGGCGCGGCTCAACCATCCCGGGATCGTCACGATCTTCGACGCGGGCACCGAGAACCGGATCGCCTACCTCGTCATGGAGTTGCTGCCCGGCGCGACCCTCGCCGATGTTCTGCGCGCCGAGGGGCCCCTGACGGAGCGTCGTGCCGTCACCCTCGCGCGCAAGGCCGCGGCCGCGCTGGTGGCCACCCACGCCATCGGCGTCGTGCACCGCGACATCAAGCCGGCGAACATCATGATCAGCGGCGATGACGTCAAGCTCCTCGACTTCGGCATCGCCCTTGCCCAGCTGGACTCCGACACCCACCTCACGGCGCCCGCCACCACGATGGGCACGGCGGCCTACATGTCGCCTGAACAGGCGCTCGGACGCCGGGCGGGGCCTGCCTCCGACGTGTACGCCCTGGGCGGCGTCCTGATCGCGATGCTCACGGGCAAGCCGCCCTACTCCGGTGACAACGCCATTCAGGTGGCGAATCGGCACCTGAACGATCCGGTTCCCGAGGTGCGGGCGCTGCGCCCGGGCGTCGCGGGGACGCTGGCCGACCTGATCGAACGCATGCTCGCCAAGGACCCCGACGCGCGGCCGGACACGGTGGTGGTGGCCGCCGCTCTGGATCACTTGGAGTCCAACCCGAATGCGGACGCCACCTCGGCGCTGCCCGTCTCGGGGGCAGGGCAGGCGGTGGCCGCGGTCCTTCCCGCCGCGGGGGACCCGCACGCGGCGACGGCCGTGTTTCCCGCGGGCGCCGACGAGGCCTCGCAGGCGACCGCTGTCCTCGGCCTCGGCGCGGAGGCGGCGACGTCGGTGCTGGGACGCAGCGAACCTCCCGCCTCCACCGCGGTGCTGCCGACGTCACAGGGTCTTGGTGCCAGCAGCCTGTCGGGGGGCGAGGTGGCGTCCGCGGCGGAGGTGGCCGGGTTCGCTGCGGTGATCCCCGGGGCGGCGGCGCTGGCGCCCGTGGCGGGTGCGGCCGGGCTGGCCGGCGTTGCGGGGGCCGCCGTGGGCGGTCTTGGCGCAGCGTCCGCCGTGGTGGTCGGCGCATCGGCTGCCGCCCCAGGGCTGGTCGGGAGGTCAGGCGCGACGTCGGACGGGCAGCCGCCCGGGGTGCAGGTGAGGACTCCGGGGCCGGGCGCCGACGCGCCGACGCAGGTGCTGCCCTCCCACGGTCTGCTGCCCTCGCACGGTCAGCGGACGGTCCCCCCGATCGGGCGGGCTCCGGCGACCCCGAGCGCTGCGCCGGTCGCGTCCACGATCACTGGCCAGATTCCGCCAGGAGGGGTGACGGCGCACGGGGCTGCCGCACCCTGGCCCACCGCTGATGCCCTGCGGCCCGCCGAGATGACGCGGATCGACACCCGCCCCAGCGGGCCACCGGTGGCCGCCCGGGACCCGCGGATGTTCCACGATCCGCGTGGTGGGGCGTCCCGGAACAGTTCCGCGGTCGCGCAAGCCACGCGGATCGAGCCGATCCCCGTCTCCCCGCGGCAAGGCCCCGACGCGATGCCCCGCGGGTATGCGTTCACCCCGGACGCCACCCCCGGCAGCGCGCAGCGCGGCGGCTTCGCCGCCGACCAGGCCGGCGGGGCGCCCCTCTCGACCGCGCGCTTCCGCACGGCCACCACCTGGATCGCGGTGCTGATCGGCGCGACGCTGATCTTCGCCACCACATTTCTGCTGGGCACCGGACTCGTGACGCCAGCGCTCGGCGCGGCCTCGACCACGACGTCGCGGACCGTCTCCCCGCAGCTCCCGGCCCTGAACCTGCCCAGCGATCTGCCCGGAGCGCTCACCGCCGTCGCGTCCACGGCCGTCCTGCATGCCTCCCTGGCGGGGGTGGACACCGCGGTCGCCCTGATGCCCGGGCAGCCCTCCTCCGCGCTGCAAACCCAGTGGGACACCGCCTCCCAGCAGATCAGATCCGGCGGGGACGCCTCGGCCGCGCTGGATCGCTTCTCCGCGCGCGTGGACGCCGCCGTCGCCGACGGCACCCTGGGCGTCGTCGAAGCGGCGGGCGTCCGCGCGGCCCTCAGCGTGGTGCGCGTCCAGGTCTGAACGAGCGCCCGCGACACAGGCGTTCCGGCGGGAACCCGCACGGCTCGCGCAGGCGGGCTCGAGTAGGTTGGGAGGCATGACGCTTTCCTCGGACAATCCGCTCGCCGACCGTTCGCACCTGCCCTATCAACTGCCCGATTTCGCGGCGCTGACGGCTGCGGACTACCGGGAGGCGTTGTTCGCGGGCATGGAGCAGCAGCGCGCTGCACTGTCGACGCTGGCCGCCGCCGACGCCCCGGCGAGTGTGGAGAACGTTCTGCACGCGTGGGAGGCATCCGGGACGCTGCTTGAGCGCACCTTGCTGGCGTTCGAGGCCGTGTGGCTGGCCAACAGCACCCCCGAGTTGGACGCGCTGCGCGAAGAGGCGGGTCCGCTGCTCGCGCAGCACGCGGACGCCATCCACCTCGACGCGTCGCTGTATGCGCGGTTCGTCGCCCTGGACGCCCGTGCGCGCGACGGTGAGGTGGCCCTGGACGCCGAGGATGCCTACCTGCTCAGCGAGACGCTGGCGGCCTTCACGCGCGCCGGGGTCGCCCTCGGTGCGGAGGATCAGGCCCGGCTGCGCGAGCTGAACACCGAACTGGCCGAGTTGGGCGCCCGGTTCCAGCGCGTCAACCGGGACGCGCGCGTCGCCGGGGCGGTCATCGTCAGCGACGCCGCGGAACTTGACGGGCTCACCGGGGAGGAGATCGCGGCCCTCGATGCCGGGGACGGCACGTGGCGGATCGAGTTGGTTAACACGTCTCAGCAGCCGTTGCTGGCCAAGCTGCGCCACCGACCGCTGCGGCGCCGCCTCTTCGAGGCGTCGGTGTCGCGTGGGCTGGGCGGCGAACACGACGCGCGCGCGATCATCGCGTCGATCGCCCGGGCCCGCTCCCGCAAGGCGACCCTGCTCGGATACGAGAACTACGCCGCCTTGTCGATCTCGGCGGGCTGCGCGAAGACGACCGACGCCGTCAACGCCCTGATGGGCCCGTTGGGCCGGGCCGCGAGGGCCCAGGCGGACGCCGACGCCGCCGTCTTCGCCGCACGGTTCGCCGACCTGGAGCCCGGTGAAGAGTTCGCCCCCTGGGATTGGGAGTTTGTCGCCGACCTCGTGCGCGCCGAGCGGTTCGGCGTCGAGGAGGCCGAACTGGCCCCCTACCTGGACGTCAACCGGGTCCTGGAGGCGGTCTATGTCGCCGCCCACGATCTGTACGGGATTACCTTCGAGCCGCGCCCCGACCTGGTCGGCCACACCCCCGAGGCGGACGTGTACGAGGTCAGGGACGCCGACGGCAGCCCGATCGGCTTGTTCCTGATGGACTTCTGGGCGCGCCCCACCAAGCAGGGTGGCGCCTGGATGACGCCGGTGGTCAACCAGACGACCGTGTTCCGGTCGCTCCCGGTCGTCACCAACAACTGCAATTACACGCCGTCCACGACGACGATCAGCTGGGACGGCGTCACCACGATGTTCCACGAGTTCGGACACGCCCTGCACGGGCTGTTCGCGAACACCAAGTACCCGTCGAGGTCGGGCACCTCCACCCCGCGCGATTTCGTGGAGTTCCCTTCGCAGGTCAACGAGTTCTGGTCCATGGTCCCCGACCGGGTGCTGCCCGCGGACCTGCTCGCGAAGCTGGACGCCGCATCCTCGTTCAACCAGGGTTTCGGCACCGTGGAGATCATGGCTGCCACGCTGCTCGATCAGGCCTGGCATCAGACTCCGCTGGAGGAACTGCCCGCGACCGCCGAGGAGGTCGAGGCCTTCGAGGAGCGGGCGCTGGCCGCCTGGGGCGTCGACTCGGCTCTCGTCCCGCCGCGCTACCGGTCGGCCTACTTCAATCACATCTGGGGCTCCGACTACGCGGCCGGATACTACGGCTACACGTGGGCCCAGGTGATGGATGCGGACGCCGTGGCCTGGTTCAGGGCGAACGGCGGCGGCACGCGGGAGAACGGGGACCACTTCCGGCGCACCCTGCTGGCGCCGGGCGGATCGGTGGATGCGCTGGAGACCTACCGGACGTTCCGCGGTCGCGACCCCGAGCTGGGGCCCCTTCTGGAACGCCTGGGCCTGCGCCTGTGAGGGCGCGGGCGGCGCTCTGGTTCAGGCGTCGCCCGGGTTGAGGGGGGCGACCGGCAGCAACGCTGCGAACTCCTCCGGCGGCAGCGTCCGGCCCGCGTGGTCGGTGCACGACCCGGCGACCAGCAGCAGGCAGTTGTACGCGGCCAGCGTCCAGGGGGTTCCGTGGGCGTCCACGCGGATGGGGTTCTGGTCGGCGAGCTGCTCGATGATGTTGCGCGACGACAAGGCGTTGAACGCCCAGCTGATCGCCGTCAGGTCGATGTCGCGGTGGGGCCGCAGGTCGTAGGCCGCGATGATCGCGTTGTAGAGCGGGACGTACTGCTCCAGGACCTCGTGCCGGTAGGACGCCATCGCGTGCCGCACCGGCGGGTAGTCCGGCCAGAGGGTCTGCAGCGCCTCGGCGACCCGAATGGTGCGCGAGGCCGCCGCGAGCCGGTAGGACTCGTCGACGAAGAACCGGATCAGGTCACCCAGGGGGCCGGTCGCATGCTCCACCAGTTGCGGGGCGAGCGGCGAGCTGGGCGAGGTGAAGCGGGCGGGACGCATGACGTAGTTGATGACGTCGGTGTACCAGTCGGAGGCGAGCGGCCAGCGGCGCAGCATCTGATGCTGGCTCATGCCCAGCACGGTCTCGACGAACGGCTGGTGACCCAGCGCACTCGACAGCGTCCTGGGCACGGAGGCCCGGCCGTCGTTGGTGGGCTGGCCGTCGTCGAGCAGCCGGTCGGCGAGGTAGTGCGAGGCTTCCGCGAGCATGTATTGCGTCACCGGGTTCTGGGGTCCGTTCGCGCCCTGCTGCGTCGCGATCGCCGACAGCACCGGACGCAGGTCCTCGATGACGATGTGGCCGCGCAGGCGCAGGCCGCGGCCACCTCGATCCTGGATCCAGATGGGCACTTCGTCGCCGGGTTGTGCCTCGATGATCCTCTCCACCCCGTCAGTTTGCCCGATAACGGCGTGTGCTCCTGAGGGGGTGGGGGAATCCCCCGTCCCTGTGCTTGTCAGAGCCGGACGCAAGTTGTGCGCGGGGGTCAACACTCAACCACATTGACGGCCAGCCCGCCCAGCGCGGTCTCCTTGTACTTGGCCTGCATGTCGCGGCCGGTGTCCCGCATGGTCTTGATGACGTTGTCGAGGCTCACGATGTGAGAGCCGTCCCCGCGCAGCGCTGTGCGGGCCGCGGCGACGGCCTTCACCGAGGCGATGGCGTTGCGCTCGATGCAGGGGATCTGCACCAGGCCGCCGACGGGATCGCACGTCAGCCCCAGGTTGTGCTCCATCCCGATCTCGGCGGCGTTCTCGACCTGCTCCGGCGTCCCACCGAGCACGGCGGCCAATCCGGCGGCGGCCATGGAGCATGCGGACCCGACCTCGCCCTGACAGCCGACCTCGGCGCCCGAGATGGAGGCGGTGTTCTTGAAGATCATCCCGATGGCGGCCGCGGTCAGCAGGAACGTCGCGACGCCCTTCTCGTCGGCGCCCGGGACGAAGTCCCAGTAGTAGTGGAGAACGGCGGGGATGATTCCTGCGGCGCCGTTGGTGGGTGCCGTGACGATGCGCCCGCCCGCCGCGTTCTCCTCGTTGACCGCGAGGGCGTAGAAGGTGATCCAGTCCAGGCCGCGGAGCGGATCGGTGCTGTCGCCCTCGGCCACCAGTTTGGCGTGCAGGGTGGGGGCGCGACGCAGGACGCGCAGGCCGCCGGGGAGGCGCCCCTCGGTCTCGGCGCCGTTGCGGACGCACTCGCGCATCACCGCCCAGATGCCGGCCAGGCCTGCCCGGATGTCCGCCTCGGGGCGCATCGCACGCTCGTTCTCGAGGGCGACGCGTGCGATCGAGAGCCCGGTGGTGTCGCAGATCGCCATGAGGTCGGACGCCGTCCAATACGGGTGGGGCACATCGGCGGCGTCGGGGACGACCGGGTCGGACGCCGCCGCGTCCCCGGTGACGACGAACCCGCCGCCCACCGAGTAGTAGGTCTCGGTGGCCAGGGTCGAGCCGTCGGCGGCGTCGGCGCTCAGCACCATCCCGTTGGGATGGGCCGGGAGTTCGATGGTGCCGTCGAGCACGAGGTCGGTGGCCGGGTCGAACCCGATGCGGTGACGGCCAGCGAGCAGCAGCGTTCGTTCGGAGTAGGTGGCACGGACCGTGGCGGCGACGCTGCGCGGGTCGACCGTCTCGGGGCGCTCACCGAGCAGGCCGAGGATCACGGCGTTGTCGGTCCCGTGGCCGCGGCCGGTCGCGCCGAGGGAGCCGTAGAGCAGGCATGTGATGCGCGCGACGGCGTCCAGGCGGTCCCCCAGCAGGTCGAGGAACAGCCCGGCCGCGCGCATCGGGCCGACCGTGTGGGACGACGACGGTCCGATCCCGATGGAGAAGAGATCGAAGACGCTCAGGGCCATGCCGGAAGACTAGCCCCGCGATCCTCCCAGGGCACGGCTCTGAGGGGGTTCCCCTGCGTCGCCGGGGGGAGGCCGATCGAGCCGCCGAGCCGATGTGCGCGGGCCTGCCAGCGGGGAACCTGGATACATGTTCCTCACCACGCTTCTCGTCCTCCTCGTCGTCGCTCTCGTCGTCGCCATGGCGATCGCTCCGCTCGTCGCTGAACTCTGATCCTCACCCGCCCGTTCGATAGCGGTAGGCGTGATGGTCGCTGAACCCCAACCGCCGGTACAGCCGACGAGCCGGGTTGTCGGCCAGCACCTGCAGTGCCACCGCCGTAGCGCGCTCCGCCTTGGCCCGGCGGCACAGCGCCTCGACCACCGCCCCTCCGATTCCCCGCCCGCGCACCTGCGGCTCCACAGTCAGGTCGGTCAACACGGCCCAGTCTTCGGCCAGCGCGAGGCGTCCCACCCCCGCCGCCTCGCCGTGCAGGCGGACGGTCGCGAACAGCGCGGGTGCCGCGGTTGCCTCCGCGGCTCGCTCGGGCGACCAGGTCGGCGGAGGTTCCCCCGACCAGGCCACCTCGAGATCCCCTAGTCCCACGGTCTGATCTCCCGCTGCGTCCGGCTCACCGTCGAGCGGACGCGTCATCACCCACGTCCACGGAGAGGCGACCCAGCCGCGCCGCGCACAGGCCGCGTCGGTCGCCTCCCGCCGCCCGTGGTCCCCTCCCTCGGCTTCGGTGAGAGACCCGCATGCGGCAATCGAAGCGGCGATCTGCAGCCGCGGCGGCAGCCCTCGCGTCCGGTACCAGGCCGCCACCGCGTCCAGCGCCTCCTCCGTCGGAACGCCCGGATCACCCAGCACCAGCGCGGAGTTGGCGCGCGAGGTGACGCCGCGCCCGGCCCGCAGCAGCCATCCGCCGAACGGCTCGCTGTGGATCCCCGGCCAGGTGAGGCCGAGGACGCGTTCGAGGTGAGTGACGTGCACGGGAGGATCATCCCGCACTGCAGGCTCCCTCGGCCGCGTGCATGCGGGGCTGCGCGCTTCCCCGGTCGGCGCCGGACGCGCCCCGTCCCCCCGCTTTTGTCGTTGCCGGGCCGTACCGTGAAGGCATGGCTCTCTCCCTCAGCATGGTGACCTTCGACTCCGCCGATCCCGAACCCCTGGCCCGCTGGTGGTCCGCACGGCTCGGCGCTGAGATCATCGACAGCAACGACGCCTTCTTCTACGTCCTGGGCAGTGAGCCTCGGGTGGCGGTGCAGAGGGTCGACGACCCCACTCCGGGGAAGAACCGCGTCCACCTGGATCTGACGGCCCCCGACGCCGACGCGGCCCGCGACGAAGCGCTGGCCGCGGGCGCGACGCTGGTGGGTGAGCACAGCTACGGCAACTTCGGCTGGTACGTGCTGGCTGACCCGCAGGGCAACCAGTTCTGCATCTCGCAGCACTGACCAGGCGGCGCTCTCGCCACGTCAGCGGCGCAACCGGAGCCCCTTCGGGACTTGGTGGAACCCTGCGGCGGTGAGGGCGGCGATCAGCGGGGCGCCGGAGCCGAGCGCCTGCTCGCCGTCGACCCGCTCGACCGTCAGCCCGGAGACCCGGCCGCTGCGCACCAGGGCCGCCAGCGCGGAGGCGGCCCTGGCGAGGGCGTCGGCGTCCTGCGACCAGGTCAAGACGGTGCGTCCCCCACGTTCCAGGTAGGCGATCAGGTCGCCGGAGTCCAGCACGACCAGAGCTCCTGCCTTGCGTCCGGGGCGATGCTCCCCCGATGCCGGCCACGGCAGCGCGGCGCCGTACGGGTTCGCCGGGTCGGTCGCGGCCAGCACCAGCGTGTCGGGGGCGTGGCTCCGCCCGCTCGTCTCAGCCGACCCCAGCGCGCGTAGCCGGTCGACCGCGCCGGTGGTGGCGAACTGCGCCGCCCCCAAGCCCTCCACGAAATAGCCTCGCCGGAGACGTCCCGCGTCTTCCGCCGTCGCGAGCACTTTGTAGACCCCCGCGAAGCCCCCTTCGACGCCCTCGGACTGGGCCGAGCCGCGGGTCACGACGCCGTAGCGATCCAGCAGCAACTCGGCGGTGAGCACCAGCCGCTCTTCCGGCGACGGGGTGACGATCGGGAGCGCCGACCAGCGCCCTCCCACGGCCGGGGGGGCATCGCCGCGCGGGGTACGGGGCAGCCGAGGGCGGCCACCGTAGCGTCCCCGTGGGGCGGCGGCCCGGACCCGGTGCGTCGGCGTCGCGCCGCCGCCCAGCCGGGCACGCACCGGGGCCAACGTGTCGTTGGTCACCAGTCCCTTCCAGGTCAGCGACCACAACGCCTCCGCGACGCCCTGCCCGGCGGGATCGGTCAGCGCGTGCGTCAAGGACCCGAAGAACGCCGCCCCACCCGAACGGAGGGCCTCCAGCAGGGCGGCCTCCACGTCGCCCTCGGGTTCGCCCGGCCCCTCGCCGACGGGACCCAGATCGGCGGGCCACAGACTGATCCAGCCATCGGACGCCGTCAGCGCCCCTTCGCCGCGCCAGGTCAGTTCCCCGGCGGCGCACAGCTCGTCGAGGAGGGCGGGGGCGTAGTCGCGCACCCGGGCGGGCAGGATCAGCGTCTCCCACGCGGAGGCGGGCAGCGGCACGCCCGCGAGTTGCTCGACGGCCCGCAGGACGCCGTCCACCCCGCGGTAGGCCCCACCGACGCCCTGCCAGGCAGGGACGAACCGCGCGAACGCGGACGCCTCCACCGGCTCGACCTCGGCGCGCAATGCCGCCACCGAGCGGCGGCGGATGATCCGCAGGACGCCGGGGTCGACCCACTCGCGGGTGGTTCCGTCAGAGGCGGTGCCGTCGCTACGCGTCCAGCCGAACGGGGAGAAGTCCCCGGCGACGACGCGGCCGTCGGCGGCGAGTCGGGCGTACGTGGACTCCACGACGAAGCGGCCCAGCCCCAGCCGGGCCGCGACGTCGTCGCTGGTGAACGGCCCATGCGTCCGGGCGTAGCGGACCAGCAGATCCGCGAGCGGGTCGGCGACCGGATCGGTGAACGCCTGCGGCAGCCCGCCCGGTAGGGCGACGCCGAGGGCGTCCCGGACGCGGCCCGCGTCGTCGGCGGCCACCCACCACACCGGGTGCGCCGCGGCGACGCCCGAGGGATCATCCGGGTTCGAGTCGCGGGACGCGGTGGCGAAGACCCGCCGGGACGCCTCCAGTTCGGCCAGCCAGGCGGGCACGGCGAGCGGGTCCGCGGACCGGGCTGCCAGTTCGGGCGCCGACAGCGGCCCCAGGACGCGCAGCACGTCGTGAAGTTCGTCGGGGTCCCGGGCCCGGCGTCCTTCGGCCAGGTGCTGCAACTCGGCCTCGGTGCGGGTCAGGGCGTCCGGGTCGAGCAGGTCACGCAGGCTCAGCCCCTCGGAGGTGCCCAGAAGCTCGGCCAGCAGGTCGGGATCCAGCGACAGGGCGGCCGCTCGGCGCTCGGCCAGCGGCGAGTCGCCCTCGTACAAGTACTGCGCGACGTAGCCGAACAGCAGGCTGGACGCGAACGGGCTCGGTGTGGGGGTGGTGACCTCCACCACGGCCACCTCGCGGGCCCGCACCCGGCTCATCAGCTCGACGAGTCCAGGCAGGTCGAACACGTCTTGGAGGCACTCGCGGACCGCCTCCAGCACGATCGGGAACCCCGGATACTGACTGGCCACCTCCAGCAGTTGCGCCGAGCGCTGCCGCTGCTGCCACAACGCCTGACGCTTCCCCGGACGCCGGTTCGGCAGCAGCAGGGCTCGGCCGGCACATTCGCGGAACCGGGCCGCGAACAGCGCCGAGCCGCCCAGCTCCTCGGTGACCAGGGCGCGTACGTCGTCGGGGTCGAGCAGGATCAGGTCCAGCAGGTCGGCGGGAAGGTCGGAGCCGAGGCCGCCCTCGGCATCGGGATCGCCCAGGTAGGGCAGCCGCAGCACGATGCCGTCGTCGGCATGCATGGCCGAGACGTCGACGCCGAACCGCTCCCGCAGCCGGGCGCCGATCGCGAGCGCCCACGGCGCGTGCACCCGCGCTCCGAACGGGCTGTGGATCACGATCCGCCAGTCGCCGAGTTCGTCGGTGAACCGCTCCACCACCAGCGTCGTGTCGGTGGGCAGCGAGCCGGTCGCCTCCCGCTGCTCGGTGAGATAGCCGAGCAGGTTGTCGGACGCCCACGCGTCCAGTCCAGACGCCGCCAATCGCTCCCGTGCAATGTCCGTGGGCAGCGAGGCGACCTCCCGGACGAAGCCCCCGACGGCGGCCCCCAGCTCGGCGGGACGCCCGAGCGTGTCGCCCTTCCAGAACGGCAGCCGGGCGGCCTGGCCGGGGGCGGGAGTGACCAGCACCTGGTCGTGGGTGATGTCCTCGATGCGCCAACTGGAGGTGCCCAGCGTGATGACGTCCCCGACGCGCGATTCGTACACCATCTCCTCGTCGAGCTCGCCCACCCGGCGGCCCGGGCCATCCCCGGCGATGAACACCCCGAACAGGCCGCGGTCGGGGATGGTGCCGCCGGAGGTGACGGCGATCCGCTGGGCGCCCCTGCGGCCCGTCAGGGTGCCGGTGAGCCGATCCCAGACGAGCCTGGGGCGCAGTTCCGCGAACTCCTCGCTGGGGTAGCGCCCGGCCAGCATGTCGAGGACCGCCTCCAGGACGCCGCGCGTGAGCGTCGCGAACGGCGCCGCCCGCCGCAGCACCGCCTCGAGGTCGTCGACGGACCAGTCGTCGAGCGACACCATGGCGACGATCTGCTGAGCCAGCACGTCCAGGGGGTTGGCCGGGATGGCGAGGGCCTCGATGGCGCCGGCGCGCATCCGCTCGACGATGACGGCGCTGGCGACCAGATCCCCGCGGAACTTGGGGAAGAACACCCCCTCCGAGGTCGCCCCCACCTGGTGTCCGGCGCGCCCGACGCGTTGGAGGCCGGAGGCGACGGACGGAGGGGCCTCGACCTGGACGACCAGATCGATGGCGCCCATGTCGATGCCGAGTTCGAGGCTCGAGGTCGCCACGACGGCGGGCAGGCGACCTTCCTTGAGGGCCTCTTCGGTCTGGGCGCGTTGTTCGTGGGACACGGAGCCGTGGTGAGCCCGGGCGATCTCGAGGGGGGCGTCGGCGGCATATGAGGTGGTGCCGTAGCCGGTCGAGTGCGGGGGCGGCGCCATGCCCTCGGGGTGGGAGCGCGGGTCGGCGCCGGTGGCCCGCCGGCTGGCGATCTCGTTGAGCCGGGTCGTGAGGGTTTCTGCCAGGCGACGCGAGTTGGCGAACACCAGCGTCGAGCGATGACTCTCGATCAGGTCGACGATCCGCTCCTCGACGTGCGGCCAGATCGACGGGCGTGCGGCTTCCCCGTCCTCGGCCGGTTCGGCGGCCAGCGCCGCCAGGTCGGGGACCGGCACATTGACGGTCAGCTCCCACTGCTTGGAGGCGGCCGGAGCGACGGTCGTCACCGGGCGGCCACCGGCGAGGAACCGGGCCACCTCGTCCAGCGGACGCACGGTCGCCGACAGGCCGATGCGCTGGGCGGGCGCGTCCAGGAGCGCATCGAGGCGTTCCAAGGTGAGGGCCAGGTGGGCGCCGCGCTTGGTGCCTGCGACGGCGTGCACCTCGTCGAGGATCACCGTCTCGACGCCGCGCAGCGCCTCCCGGGCCTGCGAGGTCAGCAGCAGGTAGAGCGACTCGGGGGTGGTGATGAGGATGTCGTCGGGGTGGCGGGCGAAGCGTCGCCGCTGATCGGCGGGGGTGTCTCCGGAGCGGACGCCGACGCTGAGGTCGGGCCGCGGCAGGCCGAGCCGGTCGGCGGCGTGCCCGATACCGAGCAGCGGGGCGCGGAGGTTCTTCTGCACGTCCACCGCCAGGGCCTTCAGCGGGGAGACGTAGACGACGCGGCAACGGCGCATCACCGCGGGCTGCGGCTCGGTGGCAAGGCGGTCGATCGCCCACAGGAAGGCCGACAGCGTCTTGCCGGAGCCCGTCGGAGCGACGACCAGGGTGTGCCGGCCGGCGGAGATCGCCTCCCAGGCCCCGGACTGGGCCGGAGTGGGCGCGGGGAAGTTCCCCAGGAACCAGGCCCGCGTCGCAGCGGAGAACCCGGCAAGCATGGTGGTCCCCGCCTCGGGGTCTCGGTCAGCCGCGTGCACGCCCCCAGCCTGCCAGCCCGGGCCGACAGACCCGAGAGTCACCGGGGACTCTCGTGAGCAGAGCGCCCGCGCGCAGGCAGCGCCCCCGCCGGTGCCGGGGGCGCCGAGGCCGGTATGTCCGTCGGATGCCATTCATGTGAACGGGAGTCGCGGGGTGGAACGAGGTGCGGGAGATCGGCAACCGATGCGTGAAGTGAGTGCCGCTCATGACGGCGTTTACGCTCATTGAGCGATATGACGCCTGGGGACACAAGCGGGATCACGCCACGAAAACCTCGAAGGGTCGGGCGGCCCGTCAGGGGAAATGGGGAACGGAACTGATGAAAACCACACCACGTCGGAGAACAACGGGGGAGGGCCGGTCGCGTCTGGGTGCGCTGCTGCTCGGTCTCGTGCTCATCATGGGGCTGTCCGCAGTCTTCTTCCCGACTGCGAAGGCGCAGGCCGCGGAGGTCGAAGGGTGTCATTACGGGACCAACGGTCCCAATGCCAGCACCCTGTGCTGGATCGACATGTCGTCGTTCGATTCGACTCAGGCGCAGTCGCCGGGCGGTCAGCAGATGAGCTTGGACATCGGCCACTACCGGCTCACCATGACCGCGAAGCAGACGGCCGGCCCCACCGGGATGATGAAGCCGGTGTACGCCTCCACCGCGCCGACTTGGTCGCAGGCGGTCTTCGGCCGGGAGATCTACGCGGGTGTCGGCGGCAAGCCGGTCATCTACCAGCAGAACGTCCCCGCTCAGATCGGGAACAACGGCAGCATCAACTTCAGCAACATCGTCGTGACCGACATCAACACGAGTCAGGTCGTGACCAGCGGCTACACGTTCGTGCTGGCTGATGCCGAGTCGACCAACGCCAACGAAGGTCTGATTTTCACGTCTGACCAGGTCCTGAACAACTACGCGGCCGTGACGCCTTCCGGGTACCTGTCGCCGTGCGGTCTGGAATTCTCGGGAGCGGGAACTAACCGAGTCACCTGCATGGGTGCCCCCGACGAGGGCGCCGCGCAGCCCGTGGGGGCGGCGCTTCTTTCCACGAGCGCGCCGAGCGAGGTCGGCATTCAGTTCTTCAACGGCGTTTCCTCCAGCCGCCAAGG
>NZ_DAIOIA010000083.1:0-13910 GCF_036744435.1 Propioniciclava sp.
GGCGGGCCTCGGCCTCGCGCCGCACCGGGTCCTCGCGGGGTGCCTCGTCCGGGACTCCCCGTTTGGGTCGCAAACCCGTCCCCTGCGCGGGCTCGTGCGGGCGTCCGCCTTCCACGACGGCCCCGGGACCCCAGTCGTCGGTCCCGGCGGTGTCGGGCGCGGTCCCCGGCAGGCGCGAGGCCAACGCGGCCAAGGCAGCACTCACGTCCACCTCGCCGAAGCCGGCATAGCTCAAGGAACGTTCTAGGCGTCCGGACGCGAGCGCGTCGCCCGCCGCCGGGTCGGCCAGCGCGGCGCGCAAGGTGCCCCGGAACTCCTCCAGGCCCGCCGGGCTGACGGTGACGCCGAGGGCGGCCAGATGGGCGGCGAGATCCCTAACGACCCGCTCCTCCAGCGCGGCTCGGCCGGCTCCCAGTTCGCCCACCTGGCGCAGATCGAGGCGGGCCTGCGCCTCGCGGAGCCGGGCTCCCAGCGTCAGCCACTCGTACAGCGACACCAGGGAGGCGCGGGCCGCGACGTTGGCGTACCAGGCTCCCAGGCTGGGGCGGCGGAGCCCCTTGATCGCGGCGGCGGTGTCCCTCTCCCCGGCGGTGCGGACGGCGCGAGCCAGCGCGTCGCGTCCGGCAACGAAGGCCCCGGGATCACCCGCATAGAGCGCGTCGATCTCCTGCGCCCAGCTGCTCAATCCCACTCCCACATGAGCGAATAGACCCCCGGGCGGGCCTCGACCCACACGGCCTGGGTCTGGGCGCCCGTCACGACGATCGGCGTGGGATGCTCCGGCGGCTGCCCCATGGACGCCTGGAATCCGGAGGAGACCCGAGCAGGAACGGTGCCCGGATCGAAGGACACGCTCAGGCCCAGCGTGCGGACAGTGTCGGCGACGGCCCGTTGAGTCCGAAACGACGGGGTGACGGTGTGCCCATAGGAGATCCGGTATTCGGCGAGGAAGTGCTCGCCGCGCAGCATGGGGCGTGCGGCTACCATCTCGGCGACCAGCAGCCGCCGGGCCGGCACTTTGACGACTTCGCCGACGCTGCACCCGAACACGGCCTCGATCTTCGGCATGGCCTCGGTGTCGGCGTCCTGTTCCAGCACCACCGCCCAGCGGGGGCGACCCTGGCGCTCGACGCGCCACACGACCTCGCTGTGCTGCATGGCTTCGGACTTGTCGGCGCGCACATGGACCCGATCCATCATCGCGACCCGGGTCAGCCGACCCTGCATCTCAATGCCCAGGTCGTCGATGATCTGGGTGGCGAGGTCCCGGACGGGGATGACCGTCTGCCACTCGAACTGTTCGCGTCGCGTCCGACCGTCGGCCGTGTGGGTGAGCTGGGTGAGATGCCCCGGCTCCACGCCCAGGATGCGCTCCAGTTCCACGAGGGTGTGATAGCTGCGGGACCGGGTCGGCAGGGACCGGCCGGACTGCCAGTAGCTGAGCGTGGCGATGCTCACCGGGACGCCTGCGGCGTCCAGGCGGGTACGGATGCGCTCCAGTGACAACCCTCGCCGCCGGATCGCCGCGGTGAGGACGTCGGAGAACGTCGGTGGATCATCGGCCACCTGGGCATTGTGTCAACCTTCGCCCGCGACCCCAACCCCGTGGTCACTAGGCGATCAGGGAGAGGCGCAGTCACGCCACGCCGGGAGTACCCCCGCAATGCGGCGCGGAGCCGCCTCAGCCGGGCTGGACGAGACCCAGTTCGTAGGCCCGGACGACCGCCTTGAGCCGCGAAGAGACGTTCAGTTTGGCCATGATCGCGGAGACGTGTGTCTTCACCGTCGACTCGGTGACGTGCAACTCCCGGGCGATCTCGGTGTTGCTGTAGGCCGCGCACAGCAACTGGAGGACGTGAAGCTCGCGCGGGCTCAGGCCCAGGTCGGTCGGGGGGTCGGGTTTGGCCACGCGCTGGTTGAGTAGCAGGCTCGTGATCGGGCCCGGGGAGACGACCGAGTTGCCCTCCATGACGGCACGGATGGCGTCCACGAGGCCGCGCGGGGAGACGTCCTTGAGGAGGAAGCCGTTCGCGCCGGCCTGCAGCGCCTCGCGCACGGCATCGTCGTCGTCGAAGGAGGTGATGACCAGGATCTTGATGTCGGGGAGGGCGGCGCGGAGGGCGGCAGTCGCGCCGATGCCGTCGAGTTTGGGCATCCGGACGTCGGTGATGACCACGTCGACCGGCTCGGCGACGATCACCTCGACCGCCTCGGCGCCGTTGGTGCATTGGTGGACGAGTTGGAAGCCCGGCGTGGCCGACACATAGGAGACAAGCGCCGACCGCACGAAGGCGTCATCGTCCACGATGGCGACGGTGACGGGCGACTTCATGTCGTCATTATCCCCCGAGCGGGAGCTGGGCGCGCACGATCCACGTGCCCGAGGCCGCCGTGGCTTCGAATTCTCCCCCCAGCGCCTCCACGCGCTCGGCAGCCCCGAGGAGGCCGAGGCCTTCCTCGGAGGTGAAGGATCCAGGCTCGGTGAAGTTGGTGAAGACGGCCTCGACGGTGTCCCCCTCCACCTCGATCAGGACGCGGCAGGGGCCGGGTGCCGCGTGCTTGACCATGTTGGAGGTCGCCTCGACGATCAACTTGCCGAGGGTCTCACGGACGGACTCGGGCAGCAGTTGGTCGATGTCTGCGGGGGCACTGACCTGAAGGGCGAGCCCGTGGGCGTTGAGTTCCTTGACGCGTTCGGCGAGCACGTCGGAGATGGTGACGAGCCGCCACATCGTGACGGTTCCGGTGTCCAGCTCAGGGTTGTTGCGGCGTAGCGCCTCCATCATGGAGCGCAGGTCGCGGACGGAGCGGCGGCCCGTGGTGATGATGAAGTCGAGGTCGGCCTGCGTGGCGGGATCGTCGGTCCGCAGTTTCATCTGCTCGGCGCGCATGATCATCGTCGTGGTCGCGTACGCGATGGTGTCGTGAAGGTCGTGGGCGATGTCGCGGCGCTGACGGCGCAGGGACGCGAACCGGAGTGCCGCGTGTGCTTTGGTCTCCCGTCGCAACCGGTCGATGGTGTGCCCAACGATGCGGGCCAGTCCGATGGCGAGGCCCCAGATGATGATCGATTCGATCTTCTCCGAGACGCCGTCGCTGAGCGGCAGTGTCAGGACGCAGGCGAGCAGGAAGCTGACGATGGTGAACACGTCGGCGAGCCAGTTCCGCCCCCGCATGCCTGCCGAGAGGATGGGAATGAACAGGGCGAGGATGCTCATGCGGAGCTGGCCGACGGGCAGGACCACCATGAGCGCCAGGCCCACGGCCACGCCGATCGCCCCCAGGCGGGGCCAGCGACCAGACGCCGCGGCGGCCCCGCAGATGAGCACGTTGACCGCGAACTCGAAGGTCCGCTCCCCGCTCGGGACGGTGAACACCTCTACGTAGAGGAACAGCCCGGTCGCCATCGCCGCCTCAGGGAAGCCGCTCGTCCCCAGCCTCGCCAGCCAGCTGGGGAACTGGTGGCGCCAGCGGCGCAGACGGGCGGCTTGCATGGCCGCAGTCTCTCACGGGCCACCCGCCGGGGACGGCACTCGTACTTTGGTACCGGTCAAAGTTGGGTCTTTTGTTCGATGTGCCGAAGTTCTGGCGTGACTAGGGTCGTAACTGCTCCCACACCCCCGAGCCGAAAGAAGTTCCGTGTCGATCAAGCCAGACCACGTAGTCGTCATCGCGGTGGTGGCCGGCGGGTTGGTCGGTTTGGTGATCGGAACGATCGTCGGTTCCGCCCGGACCATCGGGGTCGTGGGAGCGCTTCTTGGGCTTGCGCTGGGATGTTTACTGACCGCCATTTCCCCCCGTGCGGAAGAGACCCCCGTGGGCCCTGGGTATCACCGGTAACGGTGACGCCCGTGCGGGGCGCCCCTGAGGCGAGTCAGGGGCGCCCCGCCTTTTACTTTTCCTTGCCGACGTCGGTGGAATGACCCGCGTCCCGGTCAAGGCCCCACTTGCGGCGTCGCCCGGTGGGCGTCGCCGCGGTGGCGATGCGGCATCCGGACGAAGAAAAAGAACGGGCCCCGACGCGATGCGTCGGGGCCCGTCTGTCTCGGGGTGGCTAGACGATCAGCGGATCGGGCAACCCTGCAGGTACGGAATCCACTGGCACAGCCACCGCGGGGTGTCCGGCGTGGCTCCTCCCAGCGTGATGCCGCCAGCAAAGACGACGATCGTGGCCAAGGTTGCGACTGCAGCCTTCATGGGTCCCCCTCATTCAATGACGTTGTTACCGGGCAAAGCCAGGTCACTTCGACGGTAGGCACTTTCGGCGGAAACCACATCGGCGGAAAGTGCCATTGCCTCTCGTCCTTTAGTGCGAGAGAGCAGGGAATGTGCGCTGCGTCAGCGGGGAGTTCCGGGAGCGTCGGACCGGTTGCGCAGAGCCGCCAGGAGCCGCTTGAGGCCGAGGCCGACCCCCTCGCCGAGGTACCCGGCGGCCACGTAGACCAAGGCGAACGGGAGCGCGGTCTCGTTGTACACCACGAGCGCCGCGGGCAGGAACGCGATGCCGAACAGCCACGGAGCGGTGACGCTGAACCCGTGCCGCCACGCGAAGACCGCGGCGACGATGATCGTGGCGAGCGGGTTGACCAGCACGAGGCTGGCGATCGCCGAGTAAGCGAGGTCCTCGTTGCTGATGGTGCCGCCGTACACCAACCACGAGTTGATCAGGGGAAGGATGAACAAGGCGGCGAGGAGGAGGGCGTACTTCATCGGCGTCTGCACGACGAAGAACGGCCTGCGGGGCGCCTCGGACATGAGCACCAGCCTACGGGGTCAGTCGTCGACGAGGACCCGGCCGAGGAAGTCCTCGACATTGTCCTGCAGCCGGTGGATACGGGCGTCCGGGTTGAGGGTCTCCGGCATCATGCCGCCCCCGACGGCACGACGCAGGCCGCGCAGGTACAACGAGCAGGCCAGATCGGTGCAGATGTAGGTGCCGATCGTGTTGTGATTGAGGCCGGCCTTGCCCGCCCGGCGGGCGACCATCAGGAGCGCCCCCTGGCTGGGGTGCTGCGTGTAGCACAGGTTGCACAGCGCGCGGCGTCCCATCGGCCGGTTCTTGGGGAGGCGCAAGACAGCGCCCACCACCCCGAACGAGGTATCCGCAACCAGGTAACCGCGTTCGGGCAGGGCCGGGTCGGTCCAGCCGAGGTAGTCCAGGGAGTCCCACAGCGTGGCGTCGAACCACCAGGGCAGTTCCAGGCGGTCGAGTTCGGCGGGCGTCGCGTTGACGAAACTCTCGCGCACCTCGGACTCGGTGAGCGCTCGCATGCGTCGGTTCTACCGTACGGGTCAAGTCGCGGGGGTCAGCGGGTCCAGTGCAGCGTCACGGTCTGGCCCGGCCGGGCCTGCGCGAGCATGTCGCTGGACGCCGAGGTCAGCACCCCGACCACCGGGTATCCGCCTGTGACGGGATGGTCGGCCCCGAACACGACCGGTTGCCCGCCCGCGGGGAGTTGGACGGCCCCGCGCACGACCCCCTCGCTCGGCAGTTCCTCCCCGTCATGGTCGGGGTGTCGGCGCAATGGCGTCCCCGACAGCCGGACGCCGATCCGGTCGGAGTCTCCCGAGACGATCCACGGACCCGCCAGCGCGTCAGGCTCAGCGAGCCAGTCTCGCCGCGGACCGGGGGCCACCTCGAGGGCGAGGCCGTCGCCCGGTGGCTTCCCGGGCACGGCTGACGGATGCCGCAGCGGGATCGGTGGCTGCGGTCCCACCGGGAGCAGATCGCCTTCTCGGACCCGGCCCGGTCCCAGGCCGGACAGGGTGTCGGTGCTGCGGCTGCCGAGCACCGGATCGGTGGCGATCCCCCCGGAGACGGCCAGGTAGGTGCGCAGGCCCGACACGGGGCGTCCCAGCCGGATGGTGTCCCCGGCGGCGACGAACCACACCACCCCGTGAGGGAGCGGCGTGCCATTGCTGGTAGCCGGTGCGTGGGCGCCGGTCGCGGCCAGCATCAGGTCCGTCGTCGCGACGACCTCCAGCCCGCCCAGGGTGATCTCCAGGGCAGCGGCCGTGCCGGGGTTGCCGACCAGCCGGTTCGCCAGCGCCCAGGCAGCCCGGTCGGCGGGTCCCGCAACCGGAACGCCGACATGCGCCCAACCGTGACGCCCCGCGTCCTGCACCGTGGTCAGTCCGGACGCGGTGACCAGCAGCGCCCGCCCGGCCGCCGGGGCCGCCTGCGGCCCGGCGGGCGAACCGCCCGCGTTCGGCGGCGACGACGCCTCGGGCCGGCGAACTATGTGCGACGACGCCAGATCGCCCGGCTCACTCGCGGCAGGCGGGGCGGATGCGGAACGGAACCGCACGGTCATGCCCGGACGCAGCAAGGCGGGGGAGGGTCGGGTCAGATCCCACAAGGCCGCGTCGGTGGTGCCCAGGAGCTGCCAGCCCCCGGGCGAGGATCGTGGATACACGCCGGAGTACGCACCCGCGAGGCCGACAGAACCGGCGGGCACCGAGGTGCGCGGGGCGGGTCGACGCGGGACGGCCAGGCGCGGATCGCCCCCGGTGAGGTACGCGAAACCAGGGGCGAAACCGGCGAACGCGACCCGCCACGGCGTCCCCGTGTGGGCATCGACCACCTGCTGAGGCGTCCATCCCAGCAGCGCGGCGACCGCAGCCAGATCCGGGCCGTCGTAGACGACGTCGAGGGTGACGTCGCCCTCGGCGTCCGAATCGCCCTCCGACGCCGGGGCGACCAGGGCGGCGGCGAGCGCGGCCCGCAGGGAGGGCAGGTCGGCGGCGGTGCGGCCGACGGCCAAGACGGTGCGAGCACCCAGCACGAGGTCGACCACGCCCGGTGGGCGCGTGGAGTCGAGGCGACGGTACAACGCCAGGGCGGCGTCCAGATCGGCGACCTCGGCCAGGACGGCGGTCTCGCCGCTGGGCAGCAGCCGTCCCGACGAGCCCGCGGGGGTACGGCCGCCGAAGGCTGAGGTGCTGGTCACGGCACGAACGGTGCGAGACGCACGCCCGCCGAGCGAAGACCGTCGGCGACGGCGGCCGCCAACCGGGCCGCGCCGGGGGTGTCGCCGTGCACGCACAGCGACTCCGCCTCGACCCGCACGATGCTGCCGTCGATGGCGACCACCGTCGCGTCGGACGCCAGCCGGACGGCCCGCTCGACCACCTCCGCCTCGTCGTGGATGACCGCTCCCGGCTCGCGGCGCGGGACCAGCGTCCCGTCGGGGGCATAAGCCCGATCGGCGAACGCCTCGGCTACGCCGCGGAGCCCGGCTTCCCGCGCCGCCACCAGCACGGCTGAACCCGGCAGGCCGAGGAGGGGAAGATCAGCGTCGAAGGCACGCACCGCGGCTACTACCGCGTCGGCCTGCGCTCGATGATGGACGATCGCGTTATAGAGCGCCCCGTGGGGTTTGACGTAGTGCAACCGGGTTCCGGCGGCCCGGCACATGGCGTCCAGCGCGCCGAGTTGGTAGAGCACGTCGGCGGTCAGGTCGGCCGGGGCGACGTCAAGGAACCGGCGTCCGAACCCGGCCAGGTCCCGGTAGCCGGGGTGCGCACCGACCCGGACGCCCCGCTCCGCGGCCGCCGCGACGGTGGCGCGCAGGGTGGCTGGGTCCCCGGCGTGGAACCCGCAGGCGACGTTGGCGGAGGTGACCACGTCCAGCAGCGCCGCGTCGTCGCCCATCGTCCACGCCCCGAACGACTCGCCCAGGTCGGCATTCAGGTCGATTCTCACCCCTCCAGCATCCCGCATCTCGCCGAGGACTGAGGTTGCGCCTCCCGAGGACTGAGGTTGCGCCTCCCGAGGACTGAGGCGGTAGCAGTCCTCGGAGGGGCCAGGCTCAGTCCTCGGCGGAGTTAGCCTCAGTCCTCGGCGGGGTGAGGCTCAGTCCTCGGCGATGGTCTGGCCCAGGAGTTGCTCGGAAACCGTCCAGATGCGGGCGGCGTCCTCGGGGCTGCGGAGCGGACGGTACAGGGTCTGCTCGCCCGGGGCGCCGCCGGTGTTTCCCGGACCCGTGGGGCCGTACAGGACGCCCGGCGTGGCGATGGGCGAGGTGGCCGCCAGTAGGGCGGGCAGGGCGGCCGTGCGCGGGGTTCCCACGAGCAGGCCGCGGGCGGACAACCAGGCGATCATGCGGCGTCCGGGGGTGGCCTCGGTGCGACCCAGTTCGGCGCGGGCCGACAGCAGGTTCGTGGGGGCGACGCCCGGATGGGACAGGTTGCTGGTGATCCCCCAGCCGTGGGCGGCGCTGCGGCGCTGCAGTTCGAGCCCGAACAGCCCGAACGCGATCGTGGACTGGCGATACGCGGCCATGCCGTCGTAGGAACGCTCCCACTCGAGGTCGTCCCAGTTGATGTGTCCGCTGCGGGCCGCGACGCTGACCTGCGACGTCACCCGCGCTCGGCCCTGCTTCAGCAGGGGCAGCAGCCCGGCGACGAGCGCGACGTGGCCGAGATGGTTGGTGCCGAACTGCAACTCGAAACCGTCCGCGGTCGTCTGGCGGTCTGGCGGGGTCATGACGCCCGCGTTGTTGATCAGCAGGTGGATCGGACGCCCATCGGCGCGCAGCGTCTCGGCGAGCGCGCCGATCGAGTCCAGGCTGGACAGGTCGAGGCGCTCCAGGGTGACGTCCGCGTCCGGGGTTGTCTCGCGGATCGTCGCCACCGCGGCCTCACCTTTGGCGGGGTTGCGGACCGGCAACACGAGCTGAGCGCCCGCCGCGGCGAGCCGGATCGCGATCTGGAGACCGATGCCGTCGCTGCCCCCGGTGAGGACGGCGCGGCGACCGGCGAGGGAGGGAACGGTGATGTCGAGGGGGCGCTTGGCCATGGTTGGTTCTCCGTGTTCGTTCGAGGTGACGGATTCGATCCTGCTCGGCGGCGGGGACGCTCACCAGGACTCGCTGATCAGTGGCTGCGCGGGACGCGCCGCCGAAGTCGTCGCCGCGCCCTCGGGTAGTCCGCAGCAGGGCACGAGGGGGAGAGGCCGCTGGGGGCACAGAGTGGAGACGCGTTCGCAGCGGTGCAAGGGGTGGATTGACGATCCCTGGTGGGGGTCGCCCGCGTCGGGTAGACACGACGGTGAGAGGCGGCCCGGAACCCACCGGCGTCGGGCCTTGATCCGCTGGCGACACCGGTGGGCATCGGACGGGAGAGGCGCATGCTGCAGATCGATCGAGCGGGGATGGCGGAGTTCCTGCGCGGACGCCGCAGCGTCCTGCAGCCCGAGGACGTCGGCCTGATCCGAGGGCAACGTCGCCGCACCGACGGGCTGCGGCGCGAGGAGGTGGCGCTGCTGTGCCACATGTCGACCGACTACTACGCCCGGCTGGAGCGCGGCACGGGACCGACGCCCTCGGAGCAGATGGTCGCCGCGATCGCGCAGGGGCTGCACCTGTCGCTGGCCGAGCGCGATCACCTGTTCCGGCTGGCCGGGCATCACCCGCCTACCCTGGGCGAGTCCAGCGATCACATCACGCCCGGCATGTTGCGCATCTTCGACCGGCTGCAGGACACCCCCGCCGAGATCGTCACCGAACTGGGCGAGACGCTGCGGCAAACGCCGCTGGGTGTCGCGCTCACCGGTGACCTGACCCGGTTCACCGGGCCGTCGCGGGCGATCGGGTACCGGTGGTTCGACGATCCCGCCTCCCGCAGCCACTACCCCGCGCAGGATCGCGAGTTCCTGGGGCGGCTGTGGGTCTCGGGCATGCGGCAGGTGCTGGCGCTGCGGGGGCGTCCGTCGCGGGCGGCCGAGTTGGTGGACGGCCTGCTGGGCGTCAACGCGGAGTTCACCGGCCTGTGGGAACGCCAGGAGGTGGGGTTGCGTCCGCGCGGAGCCAAGCACTTCGCGCACCCGGAGTTGGGGGCGATGGAGTTGGAGTGCCAAACCCTGATCGATCCAGCGTCCACGCACACGCTGCTGGTCTACACGGCCGCCCCCGGGTCGGAGAGCTACGAGAAGCTCGAGCTGCTGGGCGTCATCGGGCAGCAATCGCTGCGCTGAGTGGTCCGCGCGGGAGGGACGCCAGCGTCCGCCACACGTACGTGGATAGCCCTGCGCCTGTAGGGGTCGGGTTCAGTACCGATCGGCGTAGGCGCTGATCGCTTCGATCACCTTGGGTGGGGCGGCACAGTTCGGCGCGCTGCTCACTGATCGGGGTTGCGGCGGGTTTCTTTGAGTGCGGAGCGGCGCCGCTTGTCGGCCAGCCGGCGTTCGATGGAGCCGCGGGAGCGCCGCCGGGGGCGCCGGGCGGGCGGCGGTGGGGCGAGGTTGGTGCGGACGATTTCAGCGAGCCGCTCCCGGGCGGCGGATCGGTTGCGGTGCTGGGAGCGGAACTCGGCGGCGTCGATGGCGATGGTGGTGCCCGCCAGCCGGTTGGAGAGCCGGGAGAACAATCGGTCGCGCTGCTCGGGTGTCAGGGCGGTGCTGGCGCCGATGTCGAAGCTGAGCTGGACGCGCGAGTCGGTCGTGTTGACGCCCTGGCCGCCCGGCCCGGACGCCCGCGCGAACTTCTCGCTCAGTTCGCGCTCGGGGAGGATCAGCCCGTGCGGAATCCCCGGACCTGGAGGGACGCGTAGATCGGGCACGACAGCAGGGTAGCGGCCGCGCCCGAGGCGGAGTTATCCACAGGTTTATCCACGCTTGTGCACAGAATCACACGCCTGTGATTAACCTGCGACGACGCTGTGGCGCACCTCAGGTGAACAGGCTGGGCGGAGCGGCTGGAGGATCGTCCGCAGGGGTTCTTCTCGCGACGAGCCGACGACCCATCCCGATCCACGCGGCGGACAGCACCCAGGCTCCGGACCCTACGAAGGCTAGGCAGAACGCGTACGGCGAGAGCGCTTCCAGTCGTTGAGCTACGGCCCACCACGCCATCGCCAGCACCACCGGTGACAGCAACCAGAACGGCCACCCCATCAGGACGCGACCCCAGCGCACGGTGTAGGCGCTGAATGCCACCCAGGTCAGGCACGCCAGCCACGCTAGGAGCCCGGTCGCTCCTCCGAGCACCAAGACGATTATCCAGTCCATACCTGCATATTCGGAGGACACGATGGCCTCGGTACCGGGCACCCACCCCGAGTAGGTGATCGCTAGCACCAGCACGACGGGTAGCCAGGTCCACAGGGGGCTCGTCAGCAACAGGCGATGAAGGATGTCGCGAGGCCGCCCTGATGTGGTCACCACCATCAACGCCACCACGACGGTCACCCAGACGGGCGTCGCGAGAGCGGCGAAGATCAGAGCGTCGTACGCATTCGCTATCCGCGGCATCCCTCACCCCCCGACGCATCGGCCAGGGCCCCGACGCGTGGGTGCGCCGAGTGTCCGCATGGTTGCGTGCTGTGCCCGACTCTGCCCGATCAGTCATTCCCGCCCCACGGGCCACGGTCGTCTCTGGGCCGGATCCGGCTAGTCCTGGGGGCCACTCTTCCCGGCTAGCCCGCGGCCGTGGCGAGATTCGCCGCGCCAGGCCGCTGCCTGGCCTACAGTGGTGCCCTGACACGGGGTGCTGGCGTCCAGCCGGCTGAGATGAGACCCGCGAACCTGCTCTCGTTAATGCGAGCGAAGGGATGGTCATGAGTACTGAACCCTGCACACCTTCATCGGCGTCGGGCCTGGCGGACGCCTGCGCCGCAGCCCTGGGACGCCTGCGGACGACGACGCCGCTGGTGCACTCCATCACTAACCACGTCGCCAGCGGCTTCACCGCGAACGTGCTGCTCGCGCTGGGGGCGTCCCCGGCGATGGTGGACGTCATCGGGGAGTCGGGCCCCTTCGCGGGCATCGCCTCCGGTGTCCTGGTGAACCTGGGGACGCCGAGCGGGGACTACCCGGCGGCGATGCGCGAGGCGGCCCAGGCGGCGGACGCTGCGGGGACGCCGTGGGTGCTCGACCCGGTCGCCGTCGGATCGCTGCCGGTCCGGACCCCCCTGGCCGCGGAACTGGTGGAGCTGCGCCCGCGCATCGTCCGCGGGAACGCGTCCGAGATCATCGCCGTGGCAGGCGCGGGGGCGGGCGGACGCGGCGTGGACGCCTCGGCCAGCGTCGACGCCGCCGCGGACGCCGCCTTGGCGCTGGCCCGCCGCACCGGGGGCGTGGTCGCCGTCTCGGGTCCGGTCGACCTGATCACCGACGGGCGCGCCGTCGTCCGGGTGAGCGGCGGCACCGAACTCCTCACCCGCGTCACCGGCGCGGGCTGCGCGCTGGGCGCGGTGATGGCTGCCTTCGCCGGGACGCCTGCCCCCGGCTTGGTCACCGCGTCCGCCACCACCGCGGACGGGGAGGCGGGCGCCGTCGTCTCCGGCGTCCCCGGTTCAGCTCTGATCGCCGCGGTGGCCTCCTCGGTCGCCTACGCGGTCGCCTCCGAGCGCGCCGCCGCCCGCGCGGGCGGTCCCGGCACGTTCGCGACGTTCTTCCTCGACGAATTGGCCGCGCTCCAGACCGGCGACCTGTCCGACGCGGCCCGGATCGTCATCGCAGCATGAGCGCCGCCCAAGCCCGGGACGCCGCACGCACCGGGGACGCGGATCGCTGGGCCGTCTACCTGGTCACCGACGCCGACCAGTGCGCCGCGTCCGGACGCAGCGTCCCCGACACCGTCGCCGCGGCGGTCGCCGCCGGGGTGCGGGCGGTGCAGGTCCGCGCCAAGGACGCCCACGGCGGGGGATTCCTCGCCGAGGTGCTCGCCGTCGCCGACGCGCTCGCCGCGACCCTGGGCGGCGAAGACACGGCGCTGATCGTCAACGACCGCATCGACATCGCGCTGGCCGCCCGCGCCGCCGGGGCCCGGGTCGACGGCGTCCATGTCGGACAGTCCGACCTGCCCGCGGCCAGCGTCCGGGCGATCCTGTGGCCCGGCGCGATCCTCGGCGTCAGCGTGGGGGAACCCGAGGAAGCCGCCGCGGCCGCCCCGCACGCCGACTACCTCGGCGTCGGCCCGCTCGTCGACACCGCGACCAAACCGGACGCCCGCACGAGCCTCGGGCTGGCGGGGATCGCCGCCGTGTGCGCGTCCACGCCGTTGCCGTGCGTGGCCATCGGCGGCATCGACGTGGCCGTGACGCCCCGCCTGCGGGAGGCGGGGGCGGCGGGTGTCGCGATCGTGTCCGGGATCTGCGCACAACCCGATCCCGGCGCGGCCTCGGCCGCCTACCTCGACGCCTGGCGCGCTGGCGCACCGGGCAACGCCCATCCCGGGGGTGCAGCCGTCACGACCTGATTCGACGCCACCCCAGCGACCACCGAACCACCGTCACCAGCCACCCTCCAACGAACCACCCTCCAACGAACCACCTCATCGGACACGGGGTGCGCCACCCGGCGCTGAGAGACACCCGTGGAACCTGCTCTAGTTCGCACTAGCGAAGGGAATGTCCATGCACCTCAGTGCGCCCCTACGACCTGCCGTCCCGCGGGTCCTGTCCATCGCCGGCACCGACCCCACCGGTGGAGCGGGCACCGCCGCCGACCTGAAATCCATCACCGCTGCGGGCGGCTACGGCATGGCGGTCGTCACCTCACTGGTCGCGCAGAACACGCGCGGCGTTCGGGACGTCCACCTGCCGCCGACCGCCTTCCTGACCGAGCAACTGGACGCCGTCAGCGACGACGTCGACCTGCACGCCGTCAAAACCGGGATGCTCGCCACCGCCGACATCATTGCCGCCGTCGCCACCTGGCTGGAGGCGCACCCACCCGCGGTGCTCGTCGTGGATCCCGTCATGGTCGCCACCTCCGGCGACCGACTGCTGGACGCCGACGCCGAGGCCGCCATGCGCGACTTCTGCCGCCGGGCCAGCGTCATCACGCCCAACACCGACGAGTTGGCGGTCCTCACCCAGAGCACGCCCGCCACCACCCAGGACGAAGCCATCGCGCAGGCCCGGGGCTGGGCGCAGGAGACCGGCACGGCGGTCGTCGTCAAGACCGG
>NZ_DAIOIA010000084.1:0-13859 GCF_036744435.1 Propioniciclava sp.
GGGTAGTAGTAGCCGGCCGTCGGGGCACCCACGACCCGTGCGTTGAGCCCCAGCGAGCGGGTCAGCATGCCCGCCCGGAGCGCGTGATAGTTGCTGGTCACGACGATCACCGGGGCGTCCGGGGACGGCAGCAGGTGACGAGAAAGCTGCAGGTTCTCCCGCGTGGTACGCGAGGCGGTCTCGGGCAGCACCAGGTCGGACGGCGTCCCGGCTGCCACCAGGAAGCGTCCCATCGCCACCCCCTCGGGGATCGACTCGTCCGCCCCCTGGCCGCCGCTCGGGATCAGGACCGGTGGCGGGGCGAAGCGCTGCTGCACCTCCCGGGCCTTGGCCAGGCGTCCGGCCAGCAGCGGGGGAACCCGATCCCCGTCCAGCAGCCCGGCGCCGAGCACGATGATGGCGTCGGGACGCCGCAGCGCGGTCAGGCGTCCTGAGAGCAGCGAGGTCGCCCAGAAGGCGGCGAAGCAGGTGGCGACGTAGCCCGCCAACGTGAGCACCAGGAACGTGAGGCTGGTCACAACGGTGCGCGTCGTGGCGCCCCAGGACTCGGGCCAGTTCACGAAGATCATCGCCACCAGCCCGACCATTCCCAGCCCCGCGAGCAGGGACAACGCGTTGCCGAGCGAGAGGCGTTCCTTGCGCAGCATCGTCACCCCGTTCGCCAGCAGGAAGACGGTGAGCACCGGATAGCTGAACAGAGGAACCAGCGCGCAGAGCACGAGGAAGGCCCCCAAGGGGATCAGGTGGCCGTGCTCGGCGGCCACCACCAGTCCGCAGAACAGGGCCAGGCCGAAGCCGCCGATCAGCGCCACCCCGTACAGGATGCGGCGGCCGTCGGCGATCATGCGCCAGAGCCCCCAGACGAACACGATCAGCCCGACGATCATCGGAGCCCAGACGAACCAACCCATGCTTGCCAGCCTGTCAGGTCCAGCCCGGCAAGGCCTCATCCTGAGGGCGCGAGCCTAGCCATCCTCTGGAATACTGGGTTCGTCAGTGGGGTTGAGTCTAATGAACTCAACTTCTCCACCACCCCTGAAAGGACCGCTGTGGACACTGAGAAACTGACGACCAAGAGCCGGGACGCCGTCAGCGCAGCGCTGCGCAATGCGCTCACCAACGGCAACCCCCAAGCCGAGCCCAGCCACCTGCTGCACGGGCTGCTGATGGTGCCCGACAACACCGTCGGCCCCCTGCTGGAGAGCATCGGCGCCGACCCCGCGTCCCTCGACGCCGCCGCGCAGCACGCCATCGGCAAGCTGCCCAGCTCGACCGGATCGTCGGTCACCCAGCCGACCCTCTCCGGCGCGCTCGCGCGCGTCCTGGCCGACGCCGAGACCCGTGCCGCCCAACTGGGCGACGAGTTCGTCGCCACCGAACACCTGCTGATCGCGCTCGCCGCCATCGACTCCGACGCGCGGCCGCTCCTTGCCCGCGCCCAGGTGACCCCCGACAAGCTGACGACGGCGTTCAACGAGGCACGCGGAGACAAGCGGGTGACCTCCGCCGAGTCCGAAGGCGGCGAGTCCGCGCTCGACAAGTACTCCATCGACCTCACCGAGCGCGCCCGCGAAGGCAAGCTCGATCCGGTCATCGGCCGTGACTCCGAGATCCGCCGCGTCGTACAGGTGCTGAGCCGCCGCACCAAGAACAACCCCGTGCTGATCGGTGAGCCCGGCGTCGGCAAGACCGCCGTCGTCGAAGGGCTCGCGCAGCGCGTCATCGAGCAAGACGTCCCCGACTCGCTGAAGAACCGCCGCGTCGTCTCCCTCGACCTGGCCTCCATGGTCGCGGGTGCCAAGTACCGCGGTGAGTTCGAGGAACGCCTCAAGGCGGTCCTCAACGAGATCAAGGACTCCGAAGGCCAGATCATCACCTTCATCGACGAACTGCACACCGTCGTCGGCGCCGGCGCCTCAGGCGAGGGAGCCATGGACGCCGGGAACATGCTCAAGCCCATGCTGGCCCGCGGCGAACTGCGCCTCATCGGCGCGACCACGCTGGACGAATACCGCGAGCACGTCGAGAAGGACCCCGCCCTGGAGCGGCGCTTCCAGCAGGTGCTGGTCGGTGAGCCGTCCGTCGAAGACACCATCGCGATCCTGCGCGGCCTGCGGGAGCGCTACGAGGCCCACCACAAGGTGCGCATCACCGACGGGGCGTTGGTGGCCGCCGCTCAGCTCTCCAACCGCTACATCACGAGCCGCCAGCTTCCTGACAAGGCCATCGACCTGATCGACGAGGCGGCGTCCCGGCTGCGGATGGAGATCGACTCCTCCCCCGAGGAGATCGATCAGCTGCGCCGCCAAGTGGACCGCATGACCATGGAGCAGTTCGCGCTGGAGAAGGAGGAGGACGCCGCCAGCAAGGAGCGCCGTGATCGGCTCGCAGCCGAGATCGCCGATGCGAAAGAAGCTCTGCGAGGCCTCGAGCAGCGCTGGGAGGCCGAGAAGGAGGGCCTCAACCGGGTCGGCGACATCAAGACCGAGATCGACCAGCTTCGCGCTGAGGCCGACAAGCGGCAGCGCGAAGGAGACCTGACCGGCGCGTCCCAGATCCTGTACGGCCAGATCCCCAACCTGGAGGCGGAGTTGGAGAAGGCCTCCCAGGCCAGCCAGGCCACACCGATGGTCGCTGACGAGGTGTCCAGCGAGGACATCGCCGAGATCATCTCCAGCTGGACGGGCATCCCCGTCGGACGCATGATGCAGGGCGAGTCGGAGAAGCTGATGCGGATGGAGGAAGAGCTCGGGCACCGGCTCACGGGTCAGGAGCAGGCCATCCGGGTCGTCTCCGACGCTGTGCGGCGCTCCCGTGCCGGGATCAGCGATCCCAACCGCCCCACCGGATCGTTCCTGTTCTTGGGGCCGACCGGCGTCGGCAAGACCGAACTGGCCAAGTCGCTGGCCGAGTTCCTCTTCGACGACGAGCGCGCCATCGTCCGCATCGACATGAGCGAGTACGGCGAGAAGCACACCGTCTCGCGGCTGGTCGGCGCCCCTCCCGGCTACGTCGGGTACGAGGAGGGCGGCCAGCTCACCGAGGCCGTGCGGCGGCGTCCCTACTCGGTGGTGCTGCTGGACGAGGTGGAGAAGGCACACCCCGACGTGTTCAACATCCTGCTGCAGGTGCTGGACGACGGACGCCTGACCGACGGCCAGGGCCGCACGGTCGACTTCCGCAACGTCATCTTGATCATGACCTCGAACCTCGGTTCGCAGTTCCTCGCCGACATCTCCTTGCCGGTGGAGAAGCGCAACGAGGCGACCATGCAGGTGGTGCGGGCGTCCTTCAAGCCGGAGTTCCTCAACCGGCTCGACGACATCGTGATGTTTGACCCGCTGACGCAGGAGAACCTCGTCCACATCGTCGACATTCAGCTCGCCCGGGTCGCGGCGCGGTTGACCGATCGCCGAATCACGCTGACGGTCACGGACGCCGCGAAGGACTGGCTGGCCCGTACGGGCTTCGATCCGGTCTATGGTGCGCGTCCGCTGAAGCGCCTGATCCAGACGACCATCGAGGACGGCCTGGCGCGGGCCATGCTGTCGGGCCGGCTCCACGAGGGCCAGACGGTCAGCTTCGACGTCACCCCGACCGGCGACGGCCTAGCCATCGTCGAGTGACCCTGCCCCCGCCGAGGACTGAGGCTAAGCGCGCCGAGGACTGAGGTTGAGCGCGCCGAGGACTGAGGTTGAGTGCGCCGAGGACTGAGGCTCGGCGGGTTGAAGACCCCAGATCGTCATCCGGACCCTACGACGCTTCCTACTCAGGTCCTGGATGGGCTGACGCTCAGTCCTCGGCGGCTAAAGCCTCAGTCCTCGGCGGCCGGAGCCTCAGTCCTCGGCGGCCGGAGCCTCAGTCCTCGGCGGCTAAAGCTCCAGTCCTCGGCGGGGTCTGCCTCAGTCCTCGGCGGGAGGGGGAGGGCGTCGGTAGGCTCAAGGGGACGCCGCAGATGCGGTGTGATGTCGCGGACGCGGTGATGACGTCGCGGATGCGGTATGGGGAGTGACGCTGTGCGTACAGGAGGAGTGACGATGTCGTATCTGACCGTTCCTGGGGAAAGCCCGATCCAGCTCTACTACCGGGACTTCGGAGGGTCGGGACGTCCCGTCGTGCTGATCCACGGCTGGCCCCTCTCGCACGAAGCCTGGGCCGGGCAGATCCCCGCCCTGACCAACGCGGGATTCCGGGTGATCGCTTACGACCGTCGCGGCTTCGGGCGCTCCGACAAGGCGCCCAGCGGTTACGACTACGACACCTTCGCCGCGGACCTCCACGAACTCCTCACCCAGCTCGACCTGAGCGACGCCGTCCTCGTCGGCTACTCGATGGGCGGCGGCGAGGTCGCCCGCTACATCGGGCTCTACGGAACCCAGCGGGTCGCCGCCGCCGTGTTCGCCGCCTCGATCACCCCCGCGTTGTGCCTCACGCCCGACAATCCCGACGGGGCCATGCCGCTGCCGGGTTTCATGGGTTTGCGCGAGCAATGCCGCGGCGACCGGGACGCCTTCCTGCCCACGTTCCTCACCGGCTACTTCAGCAATCCCGAGGAACTCGCCGTCACCCAGGCACAGTTCGACGCCGCCCTGGCGCTGGCCGCCCATGCTTCCGACACCGCGCTGCAGGACTCGATCGTCGCGTGGGCCACCGACCTGCGTGCCGACATCGCCCGCGTGGACGTCCCCACGCTGGTGATCCACGGCAATGCCGACAACGCCGTCCCCTTCGCGCATGCGGGGGCGCGCACCGCCCGGCTCATCCCCGGCGCTCAGTTGGTGGAGATCGACCACGGCCCTCACGGCATCAACGTCAGCCACAAGGACGAGTTCAACGCCGCGCTGCTGTCGTTCCTGACCTCCCTGTGACACGCGAGGGGACGCATCGGGCCCGCATCGAGGCCGACCCCTTTCACGTCGGGGCCTTCACGGTGATGGCCGGGGACACCGCCCAGTCGTGGGTGGTGCCGGACGATCCGCTGCACCTGGAGTTCGAGTATGTCCAGCGAATCTGCGAGGCGCTCGATGCCACGGTGCTGGCGCGCCCCGAGCAGGAGCGTCTGCGGCTGGTTCACCTAGGCGGGGGAGGACTGACGATCCCGCGCTACGTGGCCGCGCGCCGGCCGCGCACCGCGCAAATCGTGTGCGAACCGGACATCGACCTTCTCGACGATGTCCGGCGCGTCATGCCGCTGCCGCGTGGCTCGGGCATCAAGGTGCGGCCCGTGGACGGGCGCAGTGGCCTGGCGGCGATGCCGCCCGACTATGTCGACGCCCTGGTCCTGGACGCCTTCGACGGGGCTCGGGTCCCGCCCGGCCTGGCGACCGCCGAGTTCTTCGACGAGGTCGCGGCGCGCCGACGTCCGGACGCGGTCTTCTGCGCCAACATCACCGACCGGGCTCCTTTTGCGTGGGCCCGCCGGTTCGTCGCTGGGGTGCGCGCCACCCATCGATCGCTGGTGGTGAGTGCCGAGACGCCGGTGTGGAAGGGGCGCAGGTTCGGCAATCTCGTGGTCGTCGCGTCCACGGGCGCGCTGCCCGCCACCGCGTTGTCGCGGATCGCGGCCCGCGCCGCGTTCCCCTACCGGTTCCTCGCCGGACGCGACGTCGTCGACTGGATCGGGGACGCCGAGCCGTTCACCGACGCGGACGCGCAGGCCTCCCCGGTGCCCCGCAAGGGCACCTGGTTCTCGTGAGGCCGCTGGCATACTGACCCCGTGACCGACGACACCGCCGCCCCCGCGCGCGCTCTTGCGGGCCCACCCCGGCGTCGGCGCAGGCCGGTCTTGGTCGCTGGCCTGATCGTGCTCGTCCTTGCCCTGGCGGGCCTGGGCTGGTCGGTATACGACGTGGTGCTGCGTCCACCGGTGGACCCCGGCGAGGCCGCCCGATCGGTCTCCACCCTGAGGGAGAGTTGGGCCGTCGGTCAGGACACCGTCCCCGATCCGCTGAGCAGCCGGGCTGTCGCGGTGGTCACGATCCCCGCCCTGGGGGCGGCCGAGTGGCCGGTGGTCGTCGGGGCTGACCCCACGTCGCTCACCCGCGGGCTCGGCTGGTACCCCGGGACGGCCGCCCCCGGTGAACTCGGCAACTTCGCGCTCGCGGGCCAGGGAGGGATCGCGGGGCCGCTGGCCGGGTTGTCCCGACTGGTCACCGGCGACCAGATCGTCGTCGAAACGGCGACGCGGCGGTTCACCTACCGCATCGACAGCGATCCTGGTGTGGCGACGGTGAACCGTGCCGACACGTGGGTGATCCAGCCCGTTCCTGGTCGCCCCGAGGTGAAGCCGACGGTGGCCAGGCTCACATTGACCACCGCCCAGGATCTGGTCGGGTCGGATGCGCGCACCGTCGCAAGTGCCACGCTGGCGGCTACCGACGAGAAGTCCTGAGCGTCCCGGGGCGTCGGCATTAGGCTGACCGGCATGTCGGATCGAAGCGCCCTGATCGAGCACATCACCCACCTGGCCGTCGTCCACGGACGCGTCACATTGGCCTCTGGCAAGGAGGCCGACTACTACGTCGACCTGAGGCGGGTGACCCTGGACGGGGAGGCCGCCCCGATCGTCGGACGCGTCATGCGCGACCTGGTCGCCGATTGGGAGTTCGAGGCGGCCGGTGGGCTGACCTTGGGGGCCGATCCGGTCGCCGTCGCGATGCTGCATGCCGCTGCGGCGCAGGGAGAGCGGTTGGACGCCTTCGTCGTCCGCAAGGAGTCCAAGGCGCACGGGCTGCAGCGCCGGATCGAGGGGACCGAGGTCGCGGGCCGCCGGGTGCTGGTCGTGGAGGACACCTCGACGACGGGTGGGTCGGTCATGCAGGCGGTCGAAGCCGTCCAGGAGGCGGGCGGCATCGTGGTGGGAGTTGCGACCATCGTCGACCGTGACACCGGCGTCCGTGAGCGGATCGAGGCCGCCGGGTTGGCGTACCGGTTCGCGGTGAGCCTGGAGGATTTGGACCTGCACTAGCCTGCGTGCCGTCCCGGATTCTTCCCCGAAGCGCCGCGGGGCCCCCTGATGGGAGCAGCGGGGCGGCCGCTAGTGTGTCGGCCATGGAGTTTTTCCTCATCTTGGTCCTCGTCGTGGTCATCGTCGCGGGCGCCTGGGGCCTGTCCGCCTACAACGGCTTCATTCGGGAACGCAACCTCATCCAGGAGTCCTGGCGTCAGGTCGACGTCGAACTCAACCGTCGCTATGAGCTGATCCCGAACCTCGTCGAGACGGTTCGTGGCTATGCGGCTCATGAGCGCAACACCCTCGAGGGGGTGGTCCGGTTGCGTGCCCAGGCGCAGCAGATCGCCGCTCACGAGGGTGGCGCCGCGCCGTCGCAGGCCCGAGCCCAGGCGGAGGAGCAGCTCAGCTCCGCCGTTCGGGGCCTCATGGTCAGCGTCGAGGCGTATCCGGAGCTGAAGAGCAACCAGAACTTCCTGGAACTGCAGCGCGCCCTGGCTGAGACGGAGGATCGGATCGCGGCTGGCCGTCGCTACTACAACGCCAACGTCCGCAACTACAACACGCGGACGGAGTCCGTGCCCTCGAACCTGATCGCCAACGCGTTCCATTTCGAGAAGGCCACCTATTTCGAGGTCAACGAACCGGAGGTGCGCCGGGCACCCGATGTGAGCTTCGGGGAGATCGCCTACCGCGGTGACCAGCCTCAACAGGTCCAGCCACAGCAGCCGGGCCAGGTGTACGGCGGCGGCGCTCCCGAGTTGCCCACCCCGCAACAGCAGGGGTATCAGCCGCCGAGTTATGGGCAGTCGCAGCCGGTGCAGCCGGTGCAGCAGGGGTATCAGCCGCCGAGTTACGGGCAGTCGCAGCCGGGGCAGCCGGTGCAGCAGGGCTACCAGCCGCCGAGTTACGGGCAGTCGCAGCCGGTGCAGCCGGTGCAGCAGGGGTATCAGCCGCCGAGCTATGGGCAGTCGCAGCCGGTGCAGCCGGTGCAGCAGGGCTACCAACCGCCGAACTACGGGCAGTCGCAGCCGGGAGATGCGGCTCCGCAACCGGCGGCCGATCCCCAAGCGGCCCCGGATCCGAGCGCTTCCCCGGCCGAGGGTGAGGGCGGGGAAACGCCGAACCCGTTCCAGCGGCCCAGCGGTCAGCAGTAAGGCAACCTCCTGACGGGCGTCCACGTGGTGGGCGCCCGTCAGTGCGTCCGGGCCGGGCGGCTCCGCAGCGGGGAGCAACTCCCCGGCAATTCCCGCCGGGCGCGCCGCTGGCAGGAGTAGGGTGCCGGAGATGCCCGCGCCGACCACTGAATTCGATTTCGCCAAGATCCGGTGGATCTACTATGGGCTGCTGATCGGCATGTTCACCAGTTCGATCAGCCAGACGATCGTCAGCCCCGCCATCCCGCGCATCGTCTCCGACCTCGGCGGAGTGCAGTATTACGCGTGGCTGTCCACGATCGTCATGCTGGTCTCGGCGATCATCACCCCCATCAGCGGGAAGCTTGCCGACATGTTCGGGCGCAAGCGCTTCTACGTGCTGGGGCTCGGCATCTTCTTGTTCGGATCGATCCTGTCCGGCCTGGCCATGAACTTCCCGTGGCTGATCGTCTCCCGCGCCGTTCAAGGCATCGGCATGGGCGTCCTCATGCCGCTCTCCCAAACGATCCTCGGCGACATCATCCCGCCCCGGCAACGCGGCAAGTACTCCGGTTACATGGGGGCGCTCATGGGCGCCGCGCAGGTCGCGGGCCCCCTGATCGGCGGAGCCATCACCGATCTGTCGAGCTGGCGCTGGCTGTTCTACATCAATCTCCCGATCGGTCTGCTGGCCCTCTACCTCGTCATCCGCTTCATGAAGGTGCCGGAGCTCGACATCCCCCGGCGGGTCGACTACGCGGGCATCTCCACCATGAGCATCGGGGTCACCGCACTCCTCCTGGGCATCAGCTTCGGTGGAACGATGGGCTGGCTCGCGCCGCTGGTGGTGGCGATGCTGGCCGTCGGCGTCGTCTTCATCGGCGCGTTCATCTGGATCGAGGGAAGGGCCGCCGAGCCGATCGTCCCGCTCCACCTGTTCCGCAACCCGATCTTCACCTGGGCGGTCATCGGGGCCTGCTTCATGAACATGACGCTCATGGTGCTCATCGTCTACACCCCGGTCTACGCCCAAGGCGTCCTCGGTGTGTCCGCCACCGTCCGGCCTGATCCTCATCCCCATGAACGTCGGCCTCTTCGTGACCGGCATCGTCATCGGCAACCTCACCACCCGCACCGGGCGCTACAAGTCCTTCATGGTCGCGGGTGTCGTCGTCATGGGCGTGGCGACCCTCCTCATCACGCGGCTGTCCGCCGACTCCACCTCGTGGCAGCTCACGTTGTTCACCGGCCTCTTCGGCATCGGCGTCGGGATGGCGTTCCAGTTGTACGTCCTCGTCGTCCAGAACGCCGTCCAGCGACGCGACCTCGGACCGGCGACCTCTTCGGTGCAGTTCTTCCGCAACGTCGCCAACACCATCGGGACCGCGGTGGCCGGCACCATCATGACCTCCCAGCTCGCCAGCGGCATCAACTGGCACATGACGCCGCGAGCCCGCTCCGAAGCTCCCGCAGGCGAGATCGACCCCAACTGGGTCCTGAACCACGACGTCTTGGTCACGCTGCCGCAGTCGCTGGCCGATGTGCTGCGCTCGGCCCTGGCTGACGCCATGCACAGCATCTACGCGATCCTTCCGTGGCTGGCGCTCATCGTCTTGGTGGCCACCTTGGCCATCAAGTCGATCCCGCTGCGGGAGACCCTCGGAGCGCCCGACCCCGAGCAGGCGCTCGACTCTGCGGCGCTGAGCAACAACGATCCCAACACGTTGCCGCTGACGGAGGAGGAACACCGCGCTCGCGGCCGCGAGCGGATGATGGCCGCACACTTGATTCTGCTGACGGAGCAGGTCAAGCGCGGCGAGAACGACCTGCTGCGTGCGGCCGTGGCCGAGTTCGGCGGGGGCGACCTCGACCGTGGCATGCAGTTGCTCCGCTCGACCAGCACCATGCTCCTCTCCGAGGACCCCGCCGAGATCGACGCGAACGAGGAGTTCGCCGTCGAGCTCTCCGACCGCGGTGAGCAGCGGCAGATGCTGAGCGCCGACCTCACCGGACGACTCAACGATGTGGCAGCCCTGGTGGCCCGGCAGTCCGTCCAGGCAGGCCCTGGCACGCCGATCAAGCCCCGGCTGGGCACCTCGCGCGGGATCGACGCCCACGCCTTGCAGCGGGCCGTGTGGATGCTCGACACGGCCCTGGTCGCCGACTTCGCCGATCGTCGATGGAGCCCCGTGGACGCCGATCTCCCCGGTGAGGGCGAGGGCGCGGCCGGCTCCGTCACGCCAGAGCAGTCCCCGCAGCCGGACGACGTTCCGGACCCGGACGAGACCTCGCGGCCGGACGCGCGCCGCTAGCGGCGCGGCCGACCCACCAGGACGAGGGCGACCAACGAGAGCGCGGCGGCTCCGCCGAAGAGCAGGTAGACGCTCCGGAATCCCTGGTTGAGGCCCTGCTGGTAGGCGGACTCGATGGCCGGCGCTGCATCGTCGATTTCGGCCAGGTAGCTTTCCAGCGCGGTGTCGAACGCGGCCGGCACGGCCTCCTGCAACTCGACCATCTCCGCGCGGGTGACGCGCAGTTCGTCGCGTTCGGCCAAGACGGTGCTGCGCGCCTCGGCCAGGTCAGCGCGCGCCCGCGCCAGGTCGGCTCGTCCCCCGCTCAGCTTGACCGAGGCTTGGGCCAGGGCGGCACGGCCCCGCAGGAGCGCGGCTCGGGACGCCACCAGGTCGGCTCGTTTCTTCGTCGCCTGCTCCCGCTTCGCCTGCAACTGCGTGCGCTGCTCGATGGCGGCGCCCCGTTGGGCCTCGAGCTGAGCCACGGCGGCCCGCAGCCCCGCCACCTGTGCACCAGCGCCCGGAGCCGGACCCGACTCGACCGCGGCGCCCTGCTCCGCCTGCGCGAGAGCCTCCCGCTGGCCGGCCAACCCCTCGTCCATTCCCGCGATGGCCCGATCGAGTCCCGTCAGACCCTGGGCCATGCCGCCGATGCCCGCATCCACACCGGCGATGCCCTTCCGCATCCCGGCCAGGCCCTCATCCATCTTGCTCAGCTCGCGCGTCATCCGCCCCAGCGAGGTGGACATGGTGGCGAGGTTCGCGTCCATCGTCGCCAGGCTGTCGGCCATGTTCGCCTCGGCGTCGGACATGCCCTTCAAGCCCTCATCCACCCCGTCGATCCCCGACTGGACACCCGTCGTGATGGTCGCGATGGTGGCGGGGGTCTCCTGGGCGAAGAGGATGCGCGCGACGTCCTTGGACACCCCGACGATGGTGGTGACGTCAGCGTCTCGCAACTCCTGGACCAGCGGCTCGGGTAACGACCCCGTGCCGCCGGTGTCGATGGTGATCTCGGTGGTGTTGAGCAGGGCGGGATCCAGCGAGCCGAGCCTGTCGGACAGGGCCGGGTCGGCCTTCCATCGCGTCAGCGTCTCCTGCAGTTCGGCGGCGTGGGGGAGTGCCGGGGCCGGGATGGTCCGCGGCAGCGCTGCCGTCACGTCGGCCTGGACGACGACGCCCGCTTGGGCGAGGAAGCCGACCATCACCGCCGGGGCGAGGGTCGTCCCGATCGAGCGCATGAGCGACAAGGTGGCCAGCGCCGAACTGGAGTCCGCCGGGTCGGTGCGTTCCAGCATCATGTAGTTCAACGGCGAACCCACGACGAAGCCCAGTCCGAGCCCGAGCAGGCACAACGACACCATCACGCTCACCGTCGAGGGGGCCGGGATCGCCCAGCCGATCAGCGCCGCGGCAGCCACCAGGCAGACCAGGGCGCCGAAGCCGAGCACCAGGCGTGGGCCGAACCGGTCGGTGAGGCGGCCCGACAGGGGAGCCCCCACTCCGGAGGTCAGGCCGAGGGCGATCACCGCGTAGCCGCCGCTGCCTGCGGGCAGCCGCAGGGAGTTCTCCGCGAACTCCGGGACGAACACGACCCCCATCAAGATCACGCCGCTCAGCAGTGACAGCAGCAAGGTCAAGGCGATGCCGCGATCGGTGAAGTACGCCAGGTGGAGCACCGGGTCGGCGGCCCGTCGCTCCACCACGATCAGGATCGGCACCAACGCGAGGAAAGTGACCAGGAAGGGCCACACGTCCGTGCCGGTCACGCTGGACGCCACGTCGAGGAAGTCCAGGTTCCGCAGTCCGTAGAGCAGCGACAGGATCATGGTGACCAGCACCAGGCTGCCCAGCGCGTCGATCGGCGCCGTGACCTCACCGGTGTGACGGGGCAGCACGAGGCTGCCCACCACGAGGATGGCCACGGTGATCGGTATGTTGACGTAGAAGATCCACTGCCAGTTCTGCGGTCCTGCGATCTGCAGGACCAGGCTGCCCGCCGAGGCGCCGAAGATGTTGGCGACGCCGTACACCGCGCCCACGAGACCGAGGGCGAGGCCGCGGCGCTCCGTGGGCACGGTGGTGCCGACTTCCGCCGTCGCAATCGGAAGGATGCCGCCGCCGCCGATCGCCTGCAGGGCCCGCGACGCGATGAGCATGCCGAAGCTGCCGACGTCCTGCGACAGGCCACACAGCAGCGACCCGAGGCCGAACAGCCCGATGGAGAGCAGGTAGATCCGCTTGCGGCCGTTCCGGTCGGCCAGCTTGCCCATGATGGGGATCGCGGCGGCGTAGGCCAGCGTGTAGATCGTGATCATCCAGATGCCGGCCGACTCGTCGACGCCGAGCTGAGCGGAGATGATCGGACGGGCAGGGGTGATGATCCCGGTGTCGATGGCCCCCATGAAGATCCCGAGCAGGTACAGGGTCAAGGGTCCGGCCCAGCGTCTCGCGGTTGCGCTCACCGGGACAGGATAGAGCCAATCCTTAAATCACTGAAGTAGTTAGTGGGGGAGCTCGTCCCCGAAGCTGCTCAGCGCGCCGTTGACGTCGGCGAGAAATCTCAGGCACAACTCCAACTCCGCAGCGCTGTACGGCGCGAGCGCAGCCTCATGGGTCACCGAGAGCGGGCCGAAGAAGGCGGCCGCGACCTGACGTCCCCGCCCGCCGATGTGCAGGAGGGTGCGTCGGCCGTCGCGCGGGTCCGGCTCCCGCCACACATGGCCCGATGCGGCGAGCCGGTCGACGAGATAACTCACGGCCGCCTGGGAGAGCCGCAACTCGTCCGCGAGCCGGCGGCCGGTGAGCGGATCGCCCTCGCGTTCCGCTCGCGTGATCGCGGTGAGGGCGCGAAAATCGGTCTGATGCAGATCCTGCCGGGCCGCGAAGGCGGCGCCGATGCGGTCGGACGCCAGGGACAGCCCTTGGAGCTCACCGACGATCGACGCGATCAGCGCCTCCCGGGGAGGGTCGTCCCCACGATCATCGGCCTCCATGGTGGGCATGCTAGCCGCCGGTGCTCGCGACCCGGGGCGGCCCCGGAGCGGGTGGCCGTCAGTTGCCGGAGGCCTCGATCGCCTCGCGCTCGTCGGAGTAGCGGTCCTCCAGCTTGCTGAACAGACAGGAGGCCACCACGCCCAGCACCAGCATCACGGCGCAACTGGCCAGGAAGATCGGCATCGACTGACCAGCTTTCTCGATCGCCCCCGGGGCGAACACGACGGTCGGGAAGATCGCCACCGACGAGCCCACGACCATGCCGAGGATGAAGTGGTACATCGCCGAGTAGTGACGCGCGAACGCCCAGTTGGCCCCCTTGGCGAAGAGCACGACGCACAGCACCAATCCCAGGAACAGGGGGATGAAGACGCCCGGGTCGAGATCCTTGATGCCTGCCGCCATCTTGTCGTAGAGGCCGAAGTAGATGAGGAAGTTCGAGGGGCTCATCCCCGGCACGATCACACCCAGGCCGATCAGGGCGCC
>NZ_DAIOIA010000085.1:0-13473 GCF_036744435.1 Propioniciclava sp.
GCTGGCGAGGGTGCGGGTGCTGGCGCGGAGGGCTCTGGCGCGGCGTCGGTCGGTCGCTGTGGGGGACGAGGCGCGGACGCGGGGGAGGCGAGCTCCGGGCGGGCGTCCTCGTGGCCGGAGGAGGTGAGTGACTCAGACACATATATGAGGGTACTCATTATTGAGTGAACTCAAAACGTGGCTAGAATGGGGGCCATGTCACCCACGGGACTCCTGGGCCGTCGTGAGCGCAACAAGGCCGAGAAGCGTCGCCGCATCGCCGAAGCCGCCGCGGCGCTGTTCGCCGCGCAGGGCTATGCGCGCACCACCACCCAGCAGATCGCTGCCGCCGCCGACGTCGCCGACGGCACGATCTTCCGCTACGCCTCCACCAAGCCCGAACTGCTGCTCATGGTCATGAACGAGCAGGTCGCCGACCTGGTGGAGAAGGGGCGGGTCGCCGCCGCGTCTGCCCCCACGGTCCACGAGGCGGTCGCCGCGCTCATGGGGCCCCTGGTCGCCCTGGTCCGCGCTCAGCCGGACGCCGCAGCCCCGTATCTGCGGGAGGTGCTGTTCGGGGAGGCTGGCGTCCACCGGGACGCCGCGCTCGCACTCGTGGACGGCACCGTCGCTCAGTTGGCCGAGATCCTGGCCCCCCAGGTGGATGCGGGTGGGGTGGGGCTCTCGGTGGAGGAGTCGGCCCGCTTCGTGTTCTCGACGCTGGTCAACGAGGTGATGCGCGGCGCGCTGGGGCGCTCGCCCGTCGGGCCCGAGAACCTCACGGCCCGGGTGGGTGTGTTGCTCCGGGGGCTTGGGGTCGTCTGAGGTTCAGGCGAGGGTCGCCAAGGCGATCGCGATGAAGTGGCAGATGGCCGCAGCGACGGTGCAGGCGTGGAAGATCTCGTGGAACCCGAACCATCGTGGCGACGGGTTGGGGGACTTGCGCGCGTAGACGAGCGCGCCGAACGTGTAGATCAGGCCCCCGGCCAGCAGCAGCACGACCACCGCGGGGCCGCCCGAGGCCCAGAAGGCGGGGAGCCAGGCGACGGCCGCCCATCCCATCGCGACGTACAGCGCGGTGTAGAGCCAGCGGGGCGCGGTCATCCAGGTCAGCTTGAAGGTGATCCCCGCCGCGGCGATGCCCCAGATCACGGCGAGCAGGATGGTGGCGTTGCGGGCGTCCAGCAGGGAGAGCGCCAGCGGGGTGTAGGTGGCCGCGATGAACACGAAGATGTTCGCGTGATCCATGCGGCGCAGGACGGCCTCGCCGCGGGTCGTCCAGCGGCCGCGGTGGTAGACCGCCGAGGTGCCGAACAGCAGGGTGGCCCCGAGCAAGTAGATGGCGATGCCGAGGCGTCCGGGCAGGGTCGGGGTGACCACGATGAGGGCCAGGCAGGCCACCTGCATGACGGGGGCCATGCCGAGGTGGAGCCAGCCGCGCAGGATGGGCTTGGCGGAGCCCGGTGCCTCCCTGTCGCGCCCCTTACTTGACGAAGCGTAAGTTACGGTCACGTAGGTAAGCGTAGGTGGCTGCATCCCTGGGCGCAAGCGTCGCGAGCCCGATACCGTGGGGCCGTGAAGATTCTTGCCACCACCAATGCGCCGTTCGAGTTCGAGGCCCCCGAGGGGGTTCAGGTCGTCCGCATCGACGAGGCCGAACTCGTCCAGGCGGAGAACCTCGACGCCGACGCCGCGATCGTCCAGGGTTGGACATCGCCCGCCGTGACGCAACTGGCGAAGGAAGCCACGCGACTGCAATGGGTGCAGACGCTGGCCGCCGGCCCCGACGGCGTCCTGGCCGCGGGTTTCCCCGCGAGCGTCACGATCACCAACGGTCGCGGGCTGCACAACCTCACCGTCGCGGAGACCGCGCTCACCCTCGCGTTGACGGGCATCAAGCAGGTCCCGGAGATGCTGGACGCGCAGCGCGAGACCCGCTGGGAGCACGACGAATTCGGAGCATGGCGGACGCTGCGGCCCAACGGCCGTCTCGGTTCGCTGATCGACACCAACGTGCTGGTGTGGGGTTTCGGCGCCATCGGCCAGCAGATCGCCCACAACTTCACGGCGATGCACGCCCACGTGAAGGGCGTCGCCAACACCGCGGGCGAGCGGGCGGGCTTCGAGGTGTTCACCGACGCCGACCTGCCCACGCTGCTGCCGCAGACCGACATCCTCGTCATGGTCCTGCCGAGCGCCGACGACACCCGTCAGGCCCTGTCTGCTGAGCGCATCGCCCTGCTTCCCGATCACGCGTGGGTCGTGAACGTCGGCCGCGGCGTCACGATCGACCAGGACGCCCTGGTGGCGGCGCTGACGGCGGGCGAACTGGGCGGGGCGGCCCTGGACGTCACTGATCCCGAGCCCTACCCGGCCGATGGACCCCTGTGGACCGCGCCGAACCTGGTGCTGTTCCCGCACGTGGCAGGCGGCGTCGCCTACGGTTCGAACGCCCTGCTCAACGACAACATCGCCCGGTTGCGGGCCGGGGAGACCCTGCGCAACGTGGTCGCCCGCTAGTTCTGCCTACGCTGGCGTCATGGCGTGGGGTGAACGGGTTCGAGAACTGGCGGATCGGCTCCACCCGGCCGGGCTGCTCTATTCGACCTACGAACAGCGGCTGTTCGCCGAACTGGACCGGGAGCGGCTCCCGGGCCACGTCGCCGTCCTCGCCGACGGGAACCGCCGCTGGGCGCGCCTCAACGCGCCCGGGGGTCCGCTGGTGGCCGGCTATCAGGCAGGCGCCAACAAGCTGAAGGCGTTCGTCGGATGGTGCGACGAGGTCGGCATCCAGGTGGTGACGCTGTGGGTGCTCTCCACCGAGAACCTCACCCGCAACCCCAACGACGTCGGACCCCTGCTCGGCGTCATCGAGAAGCTCTTCGTCGACCTGGCGGCCACCGGGCGCTGGCGGGTCAAGTGCGTGGGCGACACCGCATTGCTGCCGCCCGAGATGGCGGCGGCGCTGCACCAGGCCGAAGCCGACAGCGCGGGCAACGCGGGCATGCAGGTCAACATCGCCATCGCCTATGGCGGTCGCTATGAGCTGCGCGACGCCGTCCGCAAGCTCCTGCTAACCGAGGCGGAGAAGGGCACCGACCTGGCGGAACTGGCTGGCACGCTCGAGATCGACGACATCTCCGAGCACGTCTACACCGCGGGCCAGCCCGACCCCGACCTCATCATCCGCACCTCCGGCGAACAGCGCCTGTCCGGGTTCATGATGTGGCAGTCGGCCCACAGCGAGTTCTACTTCTGCGAGGCGCTGTGGCCCGACTTCCGCCGCGTCGACTTCCTGCGGGCGCTGCGCAGTTACACCAGCCGCGAGCGCCGCTACGGGCGCTGAGAGGCCCGCGCACGCGGCCTACTGCCATCTCAGGACCTCTGCCGGATCCTGGGCAGATGCGTTCCACGCAGGGACTGCTGAGGACACCAGGCCGGCAAGCAGACTGACCCCGACGCCCGTGAGGACGACCGGGAGTCCGACGTGCAACGGTCCGGAGTGGGCGAGCGTCATCGCAGCGGCGAGGGCTGGTGCCGTGGTCAAGGCGCGTGCCACAGCCGCGCGCTGCTTCTCGCCACCAGACAGTGCCCCGGCTAGGGCCTCGGCGTGCGACTCGAGCCCGACCTGACGTCCTTGCCTGAGAGGGAGATCGGATTGCGCTTCCCTGGAAGGGGATACGTCGGTGACCCGCGACCCCCGACACATCCTCACGGCCGTGGGCCTCCCTAGAGGGGGCGAATTGTCCTGCTAGAGGCGAGCCAACAGCACCTCAGCGATCACGGGCTTGATGTCCTCGGCGATCGGCAGGGCCGCCAGGCCGGCGACCCGGCGCGCCGGATCCGGGTTCTGGCTCAGGAACGCCCACAAGGCGTGCTTGTCGGGGTAGCCGACCTGCAACTGCGTGATCAGGGCGAACAGTCGGGCGTCCGCGTCCGGGACGAACCGGGTCGGTGGGGCGGTGAGCCGCACCGACGCACCGAGGGAGGGCTCCACCGCGCCCAGCTCGACCCGCAGCGTCCCGCTGGCGGCGTCATAGGTGGACCCGTAGGAGTCGACCTCGGCCCGCGCGATGCCGACCACCTCGAGCGTCCAGGTGCGAGGATGCGGCACCACGGAAGCGTCTCCCTGTACCGGGGCGATGACGAAGGTGCCGGACGCCTGGTCCCAGGTCAGCGTCGTCCGTGCCGCGACCGGCTCGGCGGCGTCGTCGTCCTCGTACAAGGTGAAGGCGCCATCGGCGCCCGCGAACACGCGGATCGTCAGCGCGGCGGGGTTGGCGACATTGAGGTCCTCCCCGTTCACGAGAGGGACGATCGCGCCCGCCTTGGCCAACACGGGGTATTGCTCCAACGTGCGGTGCAGCGTCACGAATCGTCCACCCGAGTAGGGGGTGCCGTCGAAGAAGTCGACCCAGGTGCCCTCGGGCAGCCAGGCGGTGGTGGCGGTCCGCAGGGTGCGCCGATCCCGCGGGGTCGTGGCGGGAGCGACGAGGAGCTCGCTGCCGAACAAGAACGTGTTGAGCGAGGAGAACACCGTCTCCTCGCGCGGATCGGCGTGGTACAGCGGGCGCACCAGCGGCGTCCCGGTCCGATGCGCCACCTCGTTCATCGTGTAGAGGTACGGGACCAGGCGGTGACGCAGCCGCAACGCCTCCGTCATGACCGTGCGCGCCTCGATGCCGAACATCCACGGCTCCTTGCCCATGAACGGGCTCGCCGTCGAGTGCAGCCGGTTGATGGGGGAGAAGGTGCCCAGCTGGAACCAACGGGCCACCATCTCGTCGTCACGGGTGCCGAACATGTGGCCGCCGATGTCGTGGCTCCACCAGCCGTACCCGATGTTGGCGGCGGTGGCGGTGAAGTAAGGCTGGAAGTCCAGCGAATCCCACGAGGTGACGGTGTCGCCGGAAAAGCCCACGGGGTAGCGGTGCGATCCGGGGCCCGCGTAGCGGCTGAACGTGATCGGACGCTTGCCCTCGCGGGCCGAGTCCAAGTAATGCGCATGGTTGAGCAGCCACAGCGGATCCAGCCCCGGCAGCGCCGACGAGGTGCCCTGCTGCCAATCCAGCCACCAGAAGTCGACCCCGGCGTCCTCCAGCGGGTGCAGCACCGTGTCGAAGTAGGCCGCCATGAACGCAGGATCGGCGACCGCGAACTCGATGACCTCCTGCGACTCGGGGTCGCGGCCCAGGCGTCGCGCCAACGCCGGGTAGGCGTCCTCGAAGGAGCGCACCCCGTCGGCGGGATGCAGATTCAAGGAGACCTTGAGGCCGCGCTCATGCAGTCCGGTCAGGAAGGCGTCCGGGGCGGGGAACAGGTCGGTGTTCCATGAGAACCCCGTCCAGCCCGAGCCGTGGCCGTCCGCCAACTCCACCCAGTGCCAGTCCATGTCGATGACGGCCACCGAGAACGGCATGCCCTCCGACGCAAACCGGTCCATCAAGGCGGTGTACTCCGAAGCCGAGTAGGGGTGATACCGGCTCCACCAGTTTCCGAACGCCCACCGGGGCAGCAAGGGCTGCGGGCCGGTGATCGCGTACAGGTCGCGGACGGCACCGGCGCCGTCATGTCCGTGGCCGAAGAAGTACAGGTCGGCGTCCCCGAGGCGAGGGGTGGGCCAACCGTCCTCGTCCAGGGCCAGCGAGGCGGCATCGTCCAGGGTCGCCCAGCCCAGGGCGCTGACCACGCCGGTGCCGAGTTCGAGCGCGCCGTCCACCTCGTCCAGCGTGCGCGCCGTGCCGCCCATGTTGCCGCGGGTGGGCCGTAGCACCGGCTCGGGATCACCGTAGTGCCACACGGTGTGGTGGCCCTGGGTGGAGTGCTGGCGCACCGTCAGGCCCGCCGACGAGAAGGGACGGCCGTCGTAGTCCAGGCGCAAGGCGTCGGTCTCCAGACGAATCCCCTCGCCGAGAGGGGTGACGGTGAACCGTGCCGGGGGCAGGTCGCGATGCCAGACCACCTGCGTCGCACGATCCTCGAACACGCCCGCGTCGGACCATTCCAGCCGCAGCAATCGGGGGGTCAGCACCGTCACACGCCAGTGCTCGCCGGTGACGCTCTGGTCCGGACGGGCGAGGGGGTGCATGACAGGACGGAAGCGCGGTGTCGGCGGCATGCGCATGACCGTATTACGCCAGATGAACAATCAGGGAACGTCGCCGCGTGTTGTGCAGGAATCGTGACCGGTGGGGTTACCTTCGCGTCAGGACGTCTCCAGCGGGCGTCCTCGAGAGGACTCCGGATGCGACTCCTTCCCCGACGGGATGCTCTCGGCTGAGAACCGCGGCCGAGTGGACGCAACGCTCGCTCGGCCCCGATTGGAAGGGACCGACGTGACCCAGCCCGCAACCAGCCTCGACCTCCACGACAGCACGGCAACCCGCGTGCGCAGCTACGTGATCGACACCTCGGTGCTGCTGTCCGATCCGAACGCGCTGCTCCACTTCGCCGAGCACGAGGTCATCGTGCCGGTGGTGGTCGTCACCGAACTGGAGGCCAAGCGGCACCACCCAGAGCTCGGATTCTTCGCCCGCAAGGCGCTGCGCTTCCTCGATGACGTCCGGGCCAGCTACGGCCGACTCGACGTGCCGGTCGCGATCAACGACGCCGGTGGCCTCCTGCACGTCGAGTTGAACCACACGGATCCGGGGGTGCTGCCCGCGGGGTTCCGCCTGGGAGACAACGATTCCCGGATCCTCGCGGTGGCCGCCAACTACGCCCACGAGGGACGCGAGGTGGTGCTGGTCAGCAAGGACCTCCCCTTGCGGATCAAGGCGGCCGCGGTCGGGCTGCTCGCGGAGGAGTACCGGCACGAACTGCCCCCGCAGACCGGGTGGACGGGCATGGCCGAGGTGGAGGTCGACGCGGACGCCCTGGACGCCCTGTACGAGCAGGGTTCGCTGGAGTCGCCTCTGGACACCCATGTCCACGCCGGAGTGGTGGTCCGCTCGGGAGCGTCGTCGGCGCTGACCCGGCTGCACCCCGGCGGACGGCTGCGGCTGATCCACTCGGAGCGGGACGTGTTCGGCCTGCGCGGCCGTTCGGCGGAGCAGCGCGTCGGTCTGGATCTCCTCACCGACGCCGACGTCGGCATCGTGTCGCTGGGAGGCAAGGCGGGCACCGGGAAGTCGGCGCTCGCGCTGGCGGCGGGCCTGGAGGCCGTCATGGAGCGGCGCCAGCACGACAAGGTGATCGTGTTCCGGCCGCTGTATGCGGTGGGTGGCCAGGAACTCGGCTTCCTCCCGGGAACCGAGCACGAGAAGATGTCGCCGTGGGGGCAGGCCGTCTACGACACGCTGGGTTCGATCGTCCACAAGACGGTCATGGACGAGGTGGTGGCGCGGAACCTGATCGAGGTGCTGCCGCTGACTCACATCCGGGGGCGCTCGCTGCACCGGGCCTTCGTCATCGTCGACGAGGCCCAGTCGTTGGAGCGTAACGTGCTGCTGACCGTCCTCTCCCGGATGGGGCAGTCCAGCAAGGTGGTCCTCACCCACGACGTGGCGCAACGGGACAACCTGCGCGTGGGGCGTCACGACGGCGTCGCCGCGGTCGTGGAGAAGCTCAAGGGCAACCCGCTGTTCGGGCATGTCACCTTGACCCGTTCCGAGCGCTCCCCGATCGCCGCCTTGGTGACCGACATGCTGGAGGATGCCGCCTGGTGACCTCGCCCCAAGCCTTGCCGGCACCGACCCGCCCCGATGGTGAAGCAGTTTTTTCACTTTGCTGAAACAGTGAAAATGCGCCTGACTTGCTGTCATCCCCGCGGGTGACACCGGAGGGGATCCCTCGGCCCCTCCGGGGCTCTTTCGGCCGCCCCCGGAGGCTCACGAACCTTGCTATTTTGGCTCGTGAGCCGCCTTCGTCAACCGGGGGCGACTCGATGGTCGGAACCGCTCCGCCGAGTGCGGTTCTGTCCCTTGGATCACGTCGCCGAGCGAGTTACTCGCCCCCTCGGAAGGCATCTCCGGTATGGAAGAAGAATCACATCCACACGTCCGCGGCGGGGTGGCGCCGCACCGAGGCGGGCTCCGCATCGCGAGTGCGGGGTTCCGTTTCGACCCGCCCTCGAACCACTCGGACGCGACACCTCCGAGCTATGGCGGCCTGGACTACCGGGTTCCCGGGACGCCGATGCGCGCGGTCAGCGGCATGAGGCTTCCCGTCGCCGACACGGAGCGGACCCGCAACCACCTCCTGCGCCGGGCCGGACTCGGCGTCGGCGCGGCCCAGCAGGCGGCCATCGCCGCGCAGGGCCTGGAGACGTGGCTCGCCGACCAACTGGATCCGGGGCTGTACGACCCGTCCGCGGTCGTGATCAATCGCTGGTTCCCCCTTGCGGTCGCCGACATCGACCAGACCCGCCGGTCCGTGGAGAAGTACGCCTGGGATGCTCAGACGGAGTATGCGCAGGCCACCTTGGCGCGGCAGCTCTTCAGCGTGCGGCAGGTCTACGAGGTCGTCGTCGACGTGTTCAGCAACCTGCTGCATGTCCCCACGCCTTCGGAGCGCGCCTGGGATGTGGGCGCCGACTACGGCAACCAGGTCATCCGGGCGCACGCTCTGGGGCGGTATGCCGACATGCTCCACGCCTCGGCACGGCACCCGGCGATGCTGCGTTCGCTGCACAACGACGAATCGCGTGGCGGCGTCGTCAACGTCGACTACGCGCGTGCCCTCCTCGACCTGCACACGGTCCGCTCGTGCACCGAGGGGGACGTCCGCGCCGCCGCGATGATCCTGTCGGGTCGTGGCTACGACCCGTCCACCGGGAGGTTCAGCTACGGCGCGACCAACCACGCGGTCGGACGCGTCATGGTGCTCGGTTTCGAGTCGCTGAACTCGAGCTACATCGACGGCTTGGAGATGGGCGACGACTTCATCGCCCACCTCGCCCGCCTTCCCGAGACGGCGCGCAACGTGGCCACCCGGCTCGCGGTCCGCTTCATCGCCGACTCGCCCAGCGACGCCATCATCGACCACCTGGCGCGCGTCTACCTGGCCCGCGACACCGATATCCGCGAGGTCCTGCTGGAGTTGTTCCGCAGCGACGAGTTCTGGCGGGCGACGGCGTCCAAGGTGCGGCGTCCCCTGGAAGACATCGTGGGCACCGTTCGGGCGTCCTGCGTGACGACGGCAACCGCCACCCGTGAGGGGGTCGCGGATCTGTACTGGACGCTGCGCAAAATGGGGCACGCGCCGCTGGGCTGGGATCAGCCGGACGGGTATCCCGACGTCGCCTCGGCGTGGCGATCCACCGGGCATCTGGGCGCCCGGTGGAATCTCCACCGGGCCATCGTCAGCGGCTGGCGCAAGGGGCTTACGCCGTCCGCGGAGTTCTCCCGGGCCGTGGTGCCGGTCGAGGGCACGACGGTCGACGCCTGGGTCACCGAGCTCGCGTGGCTGACGTTGGGGCAAGAGCCCACCGATCAGATCCGCCAGGCGGCCTACGCTTTCCTGGGCCTCGCCGGGTACGACCTGGTGCCGCCCGCTCTCGCTCCGCTCGCGGCACGGATGGCGGCGATGATGTTCAACTCGCACGCGTACGTGGTGCGCTGACCGGCTCCTAGGCCGGGCGGCGGTCCGCTGCGGGCGTGGCCGGTCGATCCGGTTGGAACGGTCTGCGAGAATCCCGGGCATGGCACGGCAGCAGCGGAACTCGACGGCCACGCAGATGGTCGTGGCGATGGGGGTCTTGATGGTGCCCATCGCCATCATCGTCGCGTTCTTCACCTACAACCCGCCGCCCACGATTCAGCAGGTGGACTACCTCCCGGTGGCGCGGGTGGCGGCTCAGGAGTCGCCGTATCCGGTGCTCGTGCCGGACAACCTGCCCGAGGGCTGGGTGGCGACGCGGGCGAGGTGGACGTTGGAGGGGCGTCCGGGGCTGAACGGCGATCCGGCAGCCGGGAACACGTGGCAGTTGGGCATGCTCTCGCCCGAGCAGACGTATGTGGCGGTCGACCAACGAGACTCCTCGCAGGAGTTGTTCGTCCAGCAGGTGACGCGCGACGGGGAACCCGCCGGGGAATCGACGGTCGGGGCGGCGGTGTGGCAGCGCCACGTTTCCGAGGATGGCCGGACCCGTTCGCTCGTGCACCGGGGTGAGGTGGCGACGATCGTGAGCGGTGATCTGCCCTTCGAGGCGCTGGAGGCGTTCGCCTCCACGTTGGTGCCGGTGGCGGCCTAAGGGCCGGGGCAAGGCGCCTGGACATGAAAGAAGCCACCACGACCGCGTTGTCGTGACGGCTTCATCGGAACGGTGGCTCAGATGTGGTGAGCCCGGGTCAGGTTCTCGCTGACCTGGTTCCACATGGTGATCATGTGACGAATCATGGTGTCCCTCCTCTCGTGTGTCGCTCTGACATGTCCTACTTTAGGTCATGCGGACTAATATAACGATAAACGGGATGGCAACTTTCCATGAACGCACGGCGAAGGGCCGCACCCGGCGTGGGTGCGGCCCCTCGGCTCACAACGACGTGGGCTAAGACGTCGCCTTGACGGAGATGTGCACGTGATCGAGGTGGTTCTCGGTGGCGCTGCCGCGGTCTTCCATCGTCCGCCAGCCGCGCGACGGGTAGGACGCGTTGTACTGCTTCTGCCGGTAGATGATGTAGGTCACGTTGTACGTGCTCGCGTTCGCGGCGAAGTAGTTCGCGATCTCCCAGCCCAGATCGATGCTGGACTGGCTGGACCAGTTCGGGATCATCACGTCGACGGCGCGCCCGTTCGGATGGTCGGAGGACCAGTTGGACGACGCCCGCCAGCCGTAGATGGTGCGGATCTGCGGGTAACTCGCCACCACCCGGTTGAACACCGTCTTGGCGTTGCTGTTGAGCTGGGAGATGCCCGAGGTGGTGAGCCCGGAGGGAATGGCGACCGAGCCGCCGTCGACGAGGGAGGCCGACCCGCCTCCGGCGCTGGTGTAGGCCTTGAACACCCAGCGGACGGTGCCCTGGTAGATGACCTGCAGCCGGTCGCCGCTGGTGACCCCCGTGGTCTGCAGGGTGGCGCCCCGATACACCGTGGCGACCACCGAGCCGTTGGCCGCCGAGGTGGCCCGCACGTACAGCGAACCCACCGTCACCGTGACGGAGCCGGTCGCCTGCGGGGCGCTCGGCGCTGCGGGACCGGTGCTGCCGACCGCGGTCGTGTACCGGGTGGCGATCCATCGGTTGACGCCCTTGTAGACGATCTCCGTGTAGTCCGCCGTCGTCTTCCCGGTGGTGTCGACGACCGACTTGGCGGGCAGGACGCCGTCGGGGGCGTCCGACAGCGAGCCGCCGGTGCGCAGGTACAGGCTCGCCGTGGTCTGAACCTGACCGGTGACGGCACTGGTCGAGGTGGCGCCCTTCGTGAGGTAGTTGGTCGAGATCCAGCGGTTGGCGCCCTGCCACACCACCTCGGTCCAACCACCCGAGGTCTTCCCCGTGACGGCGACGGATGCTCCCTTGGCGGCCACGCCGACGACGGTCGAGGAGGTGCTGGGGGAGGTGCGGACGTTGACCGCCGAGGTGACGCTCGCCGAGCCGGAGGCCCCGGTGGTGGCCGCCTGCGCGGCGCCGCTCGAGGAGGATCCCCCGGTGACCTTCAGGTAGCTCTTGTACACCCAGCCGGTCAGGCCCGACGTCGTGGTGACCTGGTACCAGCCGCCCTGCGAGGACGCCGAGACGACGCTCTGCGCGGGGCTCAGGGTGCCGAGAACCCGGTAGGAGGTGCCGGGTCCTGAACGGACGTTCACCCAGGTGGTCGCGCTCAGCGTCTGGGTCGCCCACGCCCCGGCGGACAGCACCACGCCGCTCGCGCCCAGCACCGTCAGGGCCATGCATGTGGCCACGAGCTTGCTCTTGAGTCGTCCTGCGCGTCGCACGTTGATGGTCCTTCCCCAGGGGTCGCCACAGTGCGGCGGCCAGGCGTACCGGTCATGAGCCTTGGGGAAGGTAAGGCCCGCTTCAGTACAACCTGAGGATGAGCATCGATTCAACTCAGATCTGAGAATCCCCCGTGGGGGTGGGCGTGAGTGGGTGTCCCCTTCGGGTGGGACCGGCCGGGGGTGGTGCGCTCCATCTCCCCTTGTCAGGGGACTTTCGGCGGAGCGCTGCTGGGGCGCAAGCAGGTGGCGGACGCGAGGCGTCCCGGGGGAGGTCACCTCGAGGGTCGGTCGAGGGTTGCCGCGCTTGTCCCGGCGGGGACGGGTCCTGCGCCGCCGGTTCAGGCGCTGAGGGTCAGCCAGGACCGCTCTGCGTCGGCCACCCAAGCAGCCGTCGCACCCCACGCTCCGGCCGGAAGCCAGCCCGCCTGCCAGTCCTGGGTGGTCAGCGGCAAGGCGACGGTGAGTTCACTGAGCTGGGCGATGACCTCGGGGCTGGCCTCCAGCGGCAGGGTGGTGACGCGTCCGGTGCGAGCGTTCGCGTCGAGGGTGTCGAGCACGCCGGAGTCCAGGCTGCGCGCCACCAGGACGAGGGGGCGGCCTTGATCGCGGGCGTGCCGCAACGCGGGGACCAACGCGACGGGGTCGGCCAGGTCGGCATCGGCCAGCAGCACGAGCGGATGCTCGAGGGCGGCGAACCGGCCGTGCGGGGCGGGGACGCCCGTGTGTCCGGGCTGCGGCTGAACCGTCAGGAACGCGCTGGTGGTACGGGTGGGGACGCTCAGGGCGTCGCCGAGGCCCCCCAGCAAGGAGGCGAGGCGCTCGTCGTCGAGGAGGGTGCCCCCCGTGGCGGCGTCCACCTCGGACTGAGCGGTGTATCCCGCGTTCGCGCGGGCCGTGGCCCGCCGGTCGGCCCACCAGCCGTACCAGACGACGGTGACCCCGACGACGAGGATGACGGGGATGCCCCACACGGGAGGGATGAACATGAGGCCGCAGTCACGGACCGGGATCGGGGCGGGGAGCCTCGGGAGGTACGTCCTCGGCCGGGGTGCTGTTGCTCAGCCGGCGTCCGGCCAGCACCAGGGCGGCGCCAAAGACGCCGAATCCGACCAGCCAGGCCAGCATCACCGGGTCGAGTAGCCGGGCGGCCGGGGCGACCAGGGCCAGGGAATCGACCAGGGCGACGACGCACACGCCCGCCATCCCGATCAGCGTCCACGCCTGCCCACCCGAGGCGCGGTCGGCCCCCGGGGTCAGCGCGTGGGAGCGGTAGTTCCGGACTCCGACCCAGGCGTAGATCGCGACGACGAGCATGGCGATGTAGGCGGCCAGCATCCCCGCAGGCGGCGGCAGGAGGAAGATGCCCACCCCGATCGCCACCTCGGCGATCCCGAGGATGGCCGAGACGGGAAAACTGACCCGGGGTGCGCCCAGCGTCGTGAACCCGGTCGCGCGCCCGCTGAGGAACCGCCCCACCCCGGTCGCGACGAAGTACGTCGTCACCAGCAGCGAACTGAGCAGCATCAGTGCGCCCACGAAAGCGTCCACCAGATTCTCCTCAGTTCACGGTGCGTATCGACCCCAGTCTAGGGACTCTCCCGCGACGCCACCCGGCC